>CAYGFJ010000086.1:0-6689 GCA_964349115.1 uncultured Francisellaceae bacterium | reverse complement strand
TGACTGTGGCCCGCGAGGATGTCAGTTCCGCCCAGTTGAATCAAATACTTTGCGTCAGATTTGTCTGCGCGCTTCATCTGCGATTTAAAACTGCTGCCACCGGTGGCGAGGGCTGCTGTGATGCCTTGCTGACGCAGATCTTTCTGCAAAGCCAAGCATTCTGCCATTTGACCCTCTTCGACAGCAATAAAATAGTTAGGCGCATGCTGAGGCAGCTGACACTGGGTTTCTTTCAAAAGCAGAATCAAGCGTTCAATCCCCATGGCAAAACCGAAGGCAGGCGTTGCGCTTCCGCCCAATTCGCTGACGAGGCCATCATATCGGCCGCCAGCGCAGACTGTGGCTTGGGCGCCCAAATGGGTGGTCGTCCATTCAAAAACAGTGTGACCGTAATAATCCAGTCCACGCACCAAGCGGGGGTTGATGTGATAAGCAATACCCAAGGCATCCAAATAGGCTTTCAAAGTCTCAAAGTGGTTTCGCGATGTTTCGCCCAAGCAGTCCATCAATTGCGGTGCGCCTTCCAGCAAAGCTTGGGTGCTAGGGCTTTTGCTGTCTAAAATTCGGAGTGGGTTGGTATCCAAACGACGTTGGGAGTCTTCATCCAAATCCGCTTTCAAAGGCATCAGAAAATCAAGCAGGGCCTGACGATAGATTTGACGCTCTTCCAAAGTGCCGATGGTGTTGATCTCCAAACGTACGAGATGGCTGAGCCCCAGTTCTTTCCAGAGAAAAGCCAAAAGAGATAAAGTCTCAGCCTCAATATCAGGCGTCGCAATGCCAAAGATTTCCGCATCAAACTGATAAAACTGGCGATACCGTCCCATTTGGGGGCGTTCGTGGCGAAACATCGGCCCCAGATACCAAAACTTGCGAATTTGATTGTGAATGAGGCCATGCTCCAAGCAAGCCCGGACAACGCCTGCTGTGCCTTCAGGGCGGAGGGTTAGTGATTCTTCATTGCGATCGGTGAAAGTATACATTTCCTTTTCAACAATGTCCGTGGCATTGCCGATGCCCCGGGCAAAGAGTTCAGTTTTTTCAACAATGGGGGGAAGCAAAAGCTCGAATTGCGCATTTGAAAAGAGGGAAGCCAATTTTTGCTGAAGAAAGAGAAAAAAGGCAGCCTCTTCTCCAAAAAAATCATTCATCCCGCGGACACTTTGAATGGCCTTCATGGGAAAATCCTTTTTTAACTATTGCTAACTTTTGGGGCTTTAATAGGTTTGGGAGGTACAGGGATCACTTGGCTGTAACCCGGTGGCGTCAAGTTGGGGGGCGATCCTGCAGGATAGACATTAGGGCCGTCAGGAATGGTTAAAGTGGGCTGAAGCGCGGGGGCAGCCAATCCTTTGGGGGTTTGAAGTCCTGGGGTTTTTTGCACTGGGGTTTTGGTGTAATCCATTTCACGATTGCGAAATGCTTGGCTGGAGCAGCCGACCAGGGCCATTAAAAGAAGAAGGGAAAACAGGGCTCGAAATGTGGAGTTCATTGATGTAAAATGCTCGCTTTCAAAAAAGAGAGAGTATACATGTCCAAATTCATTTTAAAAAGCCTGGGAGCCTCCCTCGCATTCTTGTCTTTGACAGGCTGCATTTCTGGCCCTATTTTGTTCGCAGGGGCTGCAACTGGAGGCGCTGTCACTGTCGCGGGCAGTTCCAATTCTGTCCCCAGTCAAGCCACAGACATGGAAATCAAATCCCAGCTTTATACCATTCTGAATAATGAACCCGGCTTAAATGGGGCTGATGTTGAGGTCACCGTCTTCAGTGGCATCGTTTTATTGCTTGGGCAAGTCCCCACCGCTGCGATTAAATCAGACATCACCAGCAAAGCTTCAGAAATCAAAAACGTCTTGATCGTCTACGATCAAATGACCGTCGGCCCCAATGTCACCTTCAGTGAATTCGCCAATGACGGCTGGATCACGAGCAAAGTCAAAGGCAATATGGTCGGCGTCGTGAACCCCCTCCATTTTAAAGTGGTCACCCAAGACAAAATTGTGTATCTCTTGGGCCAAGTCACAGAAGCAGAGGGCAATCAAGCCGCCACCATCGCCAGCGAAACCAGCGGTGTCCAAAAAGTTGTGAAGATTTTCAATTACATCTCGCCGCCTTCCAGTGCTGTCCCCACAACCGTTGCGCCTGCCAATACCAGCGCGCCGCCTGCTGTCAAAACCGCGCCTGTCTCAGCGCCCGATGCAAGTGAGTCAAGCCCGGCCCCTCCAGCGGCATCATTGGCCCCGGTTGGCCCTGCGGCGTCGGATTGACAGAAAAAACTGCTTGGAATAAACTAGTCTTCAAACTAGTTTAAATGAGGCTTGCTATGCATCATGCTGTTGGCGCTTTTGAAGCAAAAACACATTTTTCTGCTCTTCTGGCGCGTGTAGAACTTGGCGAAACCATATTGATTACCCGCCGGGGAAAAATGGTTGCGCGATTTCTTCCTATTGAAGAGCCAGAAAATAATCAAAAAGCGCTGAATGCTGTTCAGAAATTGAGGGCTTTACGTCAAAAAGTGAAGAAGGTGTCTGCTACAGACTGGTTGCGTTTTCGTGATGAAGGCCGCCAATGACCGCCCCTTTAATTTTAGATTCCTCGGCAATTCTATCCTGTCTTTTACCCGATGAGGCCACTCAAGAAAAAGAGGACTTGCTCGATGAAATTGCAGTGCATGGTGCCCATGTCCCCAATTTATGGGCACTTGAAGTTGGAAATAGCCTGCTGGTTGCTGAGAGACGTCAACGTATCGACACTGAAACACGCTTGGCCTTGTTAGGGGCCTTAACTGATCTGCCTATTCATGTTGACCCTCATACCAGTGATTATGCCCTCAATAAAACTTCTGCTTTGGCTGCAAAATATGGTCTTAGTGTTTATGATGCGGCGTATCTCGAGCTCAGTCTTCGCCTGAAGGGCCGTTTGGCCAGCTGTGATAAAGCACTCGTTAATGCCGCGATTGCCAATCAAGTTGCCCTGGCTTTCATTTTTTGAAAGATATACACCAAGGGGCAAGAAAACAAAACCAGCCCAGCTGCAATCAACAACTCGTATTTTAATATCCCCAAGCCAGACAAACTGCTGGGGGGGAGAAATCCAACGCTGATGCCAAGGATGCTGGTGATGATGGCCAAAACGGACAGGAGTCCGCCGATGCCCCAGCGGTTTTTGCCCTTGGATAATTTGATCGCAGCACAGAACAAAAAGACGTAGTAGATCAAGGCAAATTGTGAGGTTAACGCCGAGAGCAACCAATAGGAATTGTTGACATTGGGGAAGACCAAAAAGACTGAGACCAACAGGGAGTAGAGGATGCCTTGCAAAATCAAGATGCGATAGGGCATGTCTCTTTGATTGAGTTTTTGCAGCGGGGCAAAAATACGGGCATCAGTGCAAGCAACTTGCATTCCACGTGCGAGACCGATGATCCAGGAGAAAGCAATGCCCAAACCACCCAAAACAATCGCAATGCCAACGACAGGCAGCAGTCTGCCCAGGCCGTCTTGATCTAAAAAGACCTTGAAGGCCGCCATCAAGCCATTGATCAGTCCAATTTGAGCAGGGGGGATGACCGTGCACAGTGCGAGAGAACTAAAAATCAAAGAGCCTAAAATCACCACCCCAGCCAAAGTCATGGCGCGGCGGTAAGTTTTCTCTGGCATTTTGACATTGCCAGCGTGCATAGCGGCCACTTCCAATCCAAGCAAACTAAAGAGAATGTTGGCAAAAAACCCCAAATTGTTCATTGCATTTTGATTGGGGATCAAAGCCGCCGCGCTGATTGGCGTCGCACTGACATGACCCTTGCCCAGCCAAAACAGAGCAAGCAGAATGACCAACCCCATGGGCAGTAGGGTGCCCACAATCGAGCCGACAGTGCTGACCCAGCCCATCGCCTTAATCCCGTAAGAGCTGATCAAAGTCATGGTCCAAAATCCAATAAGACAGAGGGCCAAAATAAACCATTCATTGGTGGCCCAAGCAGGATAAACCAAGCTGGCAATGGTTGAGGCGATAAAAGCAAAAATGGTGGGATACCAAATAATTTGGTAGACCCATTGTAGCCAAATCGACAAAAAGCCAATTTTCTTCCCAAAGGCTGCTTCGATCCAGAGATAGGATCCGCCTGTATTGGGATATTCACTTGCAAAGCGTGAGGTAATCAAAATCAGCGGCAAGAAAAAGCAAGCGCCTGCCACCAGATAAAAGCTCACCAAGCTCATCCCGTACTGGGCTGCAATGGGAATGTTCCGAATGCTGTCCACTGAAATCACTGTGATCATGATCAGTTTGAATAAGCCCAAACTGCGCTTTTGTGTGTCGCCCGTCATTTGGATGTTCATCACGCTTTCAACACCTATTGATATCAATGCGGTGGCATTATCCAGTGATTTTTCAATCGATACAATCCTGGCATCAGAAATCGGATGCGCTTTTTATAAATATGTTATATAAAAATAACTTGCCTATATGTAATAACATGGTTAAAATTAATTTTTTAATCATTGTAAGGAAGGTGAGATGGCGGCTGCAAGCAGAGATGAGGGCAGGGTGAAAAACACCCTTCCTGATTTGATTGAATCGATAAAAGCAGGATTTGCCCACAAGTTGAAGCCTTGTCGCGATAAAGAGCTGAAAGAGGCTTCTGCTGAAGCCTTGTTTCAGAGTGCTAGTGGATTTTTAGCATTATCCACAAATTCCAGCCTTCTTTTAGAGAGCACTGAAGTGATAAAAGAAGAAGAGTTCTTGAGGCTCTTGCTGAACATGATTAAATTTTATACAGATAAGCGTAGACAAGGTGAGCAGCGTGATTCCTTGGTTTTATTAAGTATCATTAACATACTTGGAAATATTATTATAATCTTTCCTGATTTTTTTCAGATTTGCGTCGACACAGACTTAACAAAAAATGATCGCATTAAAAAAGAATGTGTGACTTCTTTGCATACGCTTGTCCATGGAGGAGCTGATGATTGTTATTTTAAGAAAGGATTTCTGAATTCAAAAGTTGAAATGGTTCAGTTCTCATTAATAGCGCTCCTCCATATAGCCCACAGGCCTGAGAGTATAAAGTATTTTGAATCTAAAGAAACTCCTGAATTTCTCCCTCTATTATCACATAAAAATAAAGATATTCAAAAGCTTTCTGTGATGTTGATTGCTAATTTATCTATGGATTTGGAGCACGCTCAATGCATAGCTCGTACCAACCCTTTTAGCATACTGAATGACCTCCTTATTAGTCTGATGAAAGATGAAGCAATTCTTGTAAATAATAAAGACATACTTTCCATTCTAACAATATCATTTAATGTACTGACCAGCTTTAAAGACTTTGCCTTACTCCCAACAGAATTTTTAGCTAAGATTGCTGAGTGTATGGAATTGGACCACTCAACAAAGGGAAAAATAAGAGAAAAAGCAAAGGAGATTATTGCTAGGATTGCTCAGGGAGTGGAGTTCTATCTCAGAACTGGAGGGGGAGGAGGGGGTTCTGGAGAGGGGAGTGAGAGGCCAGAAACCAGGCGAGCGACTGTTGTGGCCCTAGAGCGAGAAAATATTGACTTACGTGACATGCTGACAGCGGAGGCATCTAGGGTGGATCTGATGTGCCGTCAGATTGAAGACATGTCTCGTGTGGCAGCAGACAGTACAGTCCGCGACCAGGAAAGGGCCGCGGCTTTACAAGAAAATATTGCGCTTGAAGCGAGGATCGCAGAACTAGAAGCAAAGCTTGCTCAAGAAAGTGCGCGTCATGCGCAATTTGAAGCTGAGCAACGAAGTAAGCAGTTGGCTGAGTCGAGCAGAGCTGAGGCTAAGATTGAGGCGTTGCAAAATGCTGTTGAAGGCAAAGAGGCTGAAGTTGCGCAGTTGACGGCGGAGCTCGACCAAGTAAAGGGGTGGTTGACGAGCATGCGGGCAAGCAAAGATGCAAAGATTGCTCAACTTGAAGCCGCGTTGGAAGATTCAAGAGATTACTTAACAGAAACTGTGGCAGCAATGGGGGAAAGTGCTGCAGCGACGATCACTGCAGTTGGAGCCGAACTTGAGGAGGCAAAACGAGTAGCGGAAGATGCAAGGGTTGCTGCAGAGGCGAGGGGCCTGCAGGTTGCCGAAGTTGCTCATCAATGTGACGCCTTAAAAGCAGCTTTGGGCAAAGCCCAGGTAGAACTTTCTCGCGAAGGTTCAAAACATGCTGATTCATCGCATGCAATTGATTCAATCCAAGCGTTTGCAAGCAGACAGGGTGTTGAAATAGAAAGGCTGCATCGTGAAATATGCAGGCTGGGCCAAGAATTAAATAGGATGCTTGCCGAAAATCAACGTTTGACGAGAGAACTTAGAGAGCATCAAACTGAATTGGCACAAAAAAAAGCAATGCGCCCGGAGATCACTGCTGTGCCCAACATTCCTTTTGCCCATGCTGGAAATAAGCTGCTTCGAGATTTTTTGGGATTGTTATCTCAGCAGATACGCAGTAATTTTTTGGGTTGTCAGCAATTTTGCATTGCATTGGCTGGTAGCCAGGTGACTCAGGCCATACTAGGTAAAGATTTTGATTTCCTTGTATTGATGGAAGTCCCGTCTGGGATGAAGGATGTATTTTTTAGTAAGGTGAAAGCGCTGGGAGCTCGACTTGGATTCCATGGGCTATCAATCAGGATTGACAGCCATACTTCACGTATGGCC
>CAYGFJ010000085.1:0-6690 GCA_964349115.1 uncultured Francisellaceae bacterium | reverse complement strand
ATATTTATTGTCCATTATGGAGCCCCTACGACATGAATGTCCCCACCCACCAAAACCTGCTCATCTTCAGCCAAAGAAACATAAATTCGACTCGGCGCTCCCACCCTATCACCTTGATCAATCACAAAATCTTTTTGGGCGGATTTCGGCAGAATAGAGATTAAGGTGCCTGCCGCAATCCCGGTTGCTGCATCCTCATTCCAGCCACCTTTTGGATTGAAGCCTCTCGCAATAAAATCTACTCTCAATGGTGCATCAGCGCTATAAACATAAAGGCCATTCACTTGATTCTCAATACTCCATTTTTTGATGAAATCGAAATCAGGTTTCAGCTGATTGAGAATCGCCGCAGTTTTGATGGGCACAAGCAATTTTGGGCTTCCTAGGTTTGCAGCGATGCAAGGGAGATTCGAATCGAGTTGATCGGTATCGATATGCAGCATTTTGGCGATAATTGTGATGTCTGCGCTCACTGGTAAAATTTCTGCCTGTGGCATGAATACCTGAACGCGATTACCCTGCCGCAGCATTTTCAAAATTTTTCCCGACTGTATTTTTACACCCAGCCTATCCATTTTTCGCAATTGCATCAGATGTTTTCCTGCCGCCAAAGCACCGTGCAAACAGAGAATGCTTTCACTGGTCGGATAAAAAAACCGGAGCGATGGAATCTCGGCGTCTGCATCTTCAATAAAAACAGTGGCGGGCAGGTTTAATTGTGCCGCGAGAGCTTGTTTTGCCACAGCATCGCCCGTGAAATCCTGAACGACTGCCGCTCTATTTCCTGATTGAGAATCGCCCCTGCAAAAACAGGTCAATGACACAATTGAATAGCCCAAACCAGCAAGCATCCAACGCACACTTTGTGATGGGGCATTCATTATCTTAAATCCAACTTTTTCATAAGCACGAATCGCTGCCGTATTTTGAATATCAGGATCAACTAGACAGTGTGCAAACAGAGGCTTTACCTGCTCTGACAAAAATTTCTGCAAAATAATCGGCGCGAAGCCTTTTTTCAAAAAACCGGACTCGCCAATATAATAATCTAAGCCTGCAACAGACTGGGGACATGCAGGCCTATCTGCATCAGCAAAATCATTGATATCATAAAACTGAATATATCCAATGGGCACCTCATCAATCAAAATAATGTAAGCATGCACAGGCCTTTTGAGCACATATTTTTTTGAAACCAATTCAGGCGTCCAAGTGATACCCTGATCCCACCAAGCTTTGACATGCGGCTCTTCCAGCCATTTCAGAAGTAATGGAAAATCTGTTTCTGCCAATGGCTTAAAATGCAGGCGGTCTTTGAGCATTGCTATTTCTTCTGCCTCTTCTTTGTCTCCGCTAAATCATAATGTACCACCTCCTTTCTAAACTCCAAAATATCCCCAGGCTGACAATCCAAGTGTTCGCAAATTGTGTCCAAAGTGGAGAGGCGAATGGCTTTGGCTTTGCCTGTTTTAAGAATGGAGAGGTTTTGTTCCGTGATGCCAATGCGTTCAGCCAATTCGTTTGAACGCATTTTGCGTTTGGCCAGCATCACGTCTAAATTGATAATGATTGACATGATGCTCTCCTAGACCGTTAAGGCTTGTTCTTCGCGCAGTTTCACGCCTTCTTGCATGATGTAGGCAATCAAGAAAACAATGCCGCCGGTAATGAGGTTTCGGACATAATCAGGGCCAATGCTGATCGCAATCAAGCGCTCGCCCACTGGGTTTCCGACCGTGACCGCAAAACTAATGAAGACTTGGTAAATGGGATTTAAAATAGCCCAGATCAGCATCATCAGCCCCGCCCGCTTGATATAACGGATGCTACTCTGTGTAAAAATATCCCCTCGTTCATAACAAGCAAACAGCCGCATCAGCGAAAAGGCAATGGTCATTCCAACGATAGCGGGAATCCATGCCACTCCAAAGCCAAACAGTTTTTGCGTTAAAGACAAAGGCTCTAAAACTTGACTGCCCATATTGCCAGGCAGGAAGTGTTGCACACTAAACCCCAGCCCTTGCGCCAAGAACCCATTCGGACCTTGAAACCAAATCCAACACAAAACGACCGGCCAACCCCAAAAAATAACGGCAAAGACCCATTTAAAAACCCGACTTAACTTTTCTATTTTATTCACGATATGCTCCTCCTTTTGTTAATGACCGAACGCTTTTCTAAGCGAACGACCTCATTATAGAATCATTAATTATTGTTTGTCAATCATTATTTAATATTTTATAAAAGAATAGTGGCTCTCTTCAAAACTTTCCTCAAATAAAATCGCTGATGGCCAAGGGGGCAATCCTCCAGCACCCCAAACACTTCGTATCCTTGCTTCAAATAAAAATCTTTAGCCTGGAAATCAAACGTATCTAAATGAGAAAGCGTGCCCCCCATTGCCTTGGCTTCTTCTTCGACTTGAGATAACAATCGTCGGCCTAAATGCTGGCCACGATAGCCCTCTGCGACAAATAAAACATCGACATAAAGAATCTTCCAGTGATAGATAAAGGCATTGATTCCTGCAATCACCTCGCCCTGATCTTCAATAACATAATTTTTGAAAATGGGCGTAGGGCCTTGAGTAAAGGGGACATGCCCTTTATTAAAAGTAACAATCTGGTTATCGATAAATTCAGCTTGTTCCTGGGTTGCAGGCTGAATTTGGACATTTTCAATTTTCATGCGGCAACTCCTTCACCATCCACAAAACCAAATCGTCATCAATTTGACAGGTTTTGCCATATTCAAGGGGCAGGTGATATGAAGTTGTACCCTCACCATTTGGGACATAGCCCTGTTTCACATATAGAATCTGCGCCACTGCATAATCACGCGTTAGTCCCACGCCCAAACCGACTACTTTACTGCGTTCAAATATACATTTTTCGGCAGCTTGCAAAAGCGCTTTACCAAAGCCTTTGCCCCGTTCTGTTGGAAACACGTTTAGGTCTTTGATCTCTGGAATATGGCGTTCTTGAAAGTAGAGATGATCTGATTCCCACAGAATCGTCAGGTAGCCGACAGGCAATCCGTTTGATTTGGCAACCAGATTGGTACGGATTCCATGCTCCGCTTCTGCAACATAGGCTTCAAACTGAGACAGTGGTTTGTGCCAGCCTAGTTTTTTGAAATAATCAGCAAAATAGTGAGCATCTTCTCGATGCATGAACTGGGAAATGTTGAGAGCCATATTTTAATTCTCCTCAATCACTGCATCAATAATTTGCAGTTGCTTCGCCAGGGGCTGGGCCACGCTTATCCTCAAGCGCTGAAATCTCATACAATGGAGGTGTGTGCTGCACGCCACCAATTATGAAGCCCTGGAGCCGGAGCGCCATCGGCATTAAACTGATCCAACGCCATTTCACACTTGCCAAACCAGATGTCCCCCTTTCATTTTCATGCTTACCACCCAATTCAATCGCTCTATTTTAAGCGATAAAATAAGTGATGGGTAGTCGCCGAGCCGCTTCACCAATTTGCCTCGCTGAACGGAAGTTTTTGTCTATTGACCTTTCTTATTAGAGAGGCATTCTGTATCATAAAAGTTAAACACCTTACTACGCCAGCCACGGAGAAAAGAGATGTACATCACAGTTCAAAATGAAAAGATATTTTACAAAAAAGCAGGGGCTGGCACGCGAAGTTTTGTTTTGCTCCATAATGCAGGGGGCAGTCATCAACTCTTTTCCCATCAGATGAAAACTCTTGGTCGATTGGGGACTGTTTATGCCTTTGATCTGCCTGGGTATGGCCAATCACAAGCTTCGCAAGAGAGGTATACTACGAAGGAAACTGCAGCATTGGTTGCAGAAGCCATCAAGAAGCTTCAGCTTTCCCAAGTCTATTTGGTAGGCTTAAATAACGGAGCGAATATCAGTATTGAGATATCCCTCAACAAGGATATTCCCATTACTCAGCTTGTCTTAATTGACCCTATTTTATTTATGAGCAAAGACTTTATCACTGAAATTGAGGACTTCATCACGCATCTGGAGGCCCCTGATGTTGATGTCTTTATTGATGGACTCATCGATGCATTTTTTATTAAAACGAGTGATGCCAACAAGCGCATTGCCAACAAGGCTTTTAAACAATGTTCCAAAAAAGTGGCCGCCGCTGCTTTAAAAGACTTAATCTTATGGAGCCAGGAGGCCAAGTCGAAATTGCTGGCTCTGTTTGTCCCTACTTTGGTGGTACTCACCAATGAGCACCACTGCCCTTATCAACCCTTGAAAGGCTTGAATCCTCTGATTGACCTTGCAAAAGTGACAGGTTCGAAGTGCTGGGCAACCCTAGAAGTGCCTGAGCAAGTCAATGCCATAATCAAGCGTGTGGTGGAGCTTCAAGACAAGCCTATGGGCTGACAACCAATAAGATGACGTATTATCAGAATTGTGCCATCAAGCAAATCGATCTGACTGAACGCAGAGTCATCAAGGGTGAAATGTATAGGACACCCTTGAGGTGCAAGTTTATACATTTATTGAAAAAAACACTTAAGGGCTACACTACAGTTTCATTAATTTATTAAAAAAGGGGGCCACCATAACATGAGGACTGCTGTACTGCCAATATGCTGAATGCCCACCACCCAATCAAAAGGCAGGCAGTCTTTGAGCAGCGCAATCTCTTCTGCCGCCAACAGGGGCCAGGCAGGATTGTAGGGCTCAATGAGAATACAGTCGGCGGAATTGCTCAACTTGATCTCTCCTTCATTACAATCGGATTTGTACTGATCAGCTTCATTCCCTCATGACTAGCCTCAAAACCCAGGCGCTCATAAAACTGCTTGGCGCGGGTACGCTTTTTATTAGTGCTGAGCTGAATAATACTCGCCCCTTTGCTTTTGCCATACGCGATGGCCTCTTCTATCATTTTCTCACCGATTCCTTGTCCACGCATGGATGCTGCAACCCGCACAGCTTCAATTTGCAGGCGTGTAGCGCCAGTAAAGGTTAGAGAATGCATAACGGTCAGATGGCAAGTTCCAATGACTTTCCCATCTGATTCTGCGACCATTAAGTATTGTTGAGGATCAGCATCAATTTTTTCAAATGCTTCAACATAGCGGGGGTCAATGTGCGCTGAAACATGCTCTCTTGCAGTACCCAGTTCATCATCTTCGACTAAAAGCTCCACAATCCGATGTAAATCACCCAGCGTGGCTTTTCTGTATATCAATTCATGAGCCATTGTCGTTCCCTCCCTCATCACGACCTGCTAAAAATCGCAGTGAATCTTGATTGTGGCGACCCACTTTGACTTTGAAACCCTTTTGCTCCAGATAGGCAATGCCCGCTTCTAAACGCCCTGACATCAAAGGGCTGGATGGTGTAATCAGACCGATCGTATCGTCTTTTTTTACTCTGCTGGGGATAATATAGGTCATACTGCTCCTCCACATTCACGTTGATCATCAGCCAACAATACATTCAAAATACGCTTTGTTTCTTTTATCCCCTTAAAATTAGCATGATCAAATTCACACTAGAAGTGCGACAACAGTTCAGCTGACATAATAAAATCACCCACCCTGTTTCACCACCAACACTTCGAGCGCAATCGCGCTAAACAGGCAGGCACTGATTTTATTAAGCCATTTTTGCAGAGGAAAGCGCGTCAAAACCCGATCTTTCAAATGTACGAACAGGAACACATACAGCACATTCACCAGCGTACCCGATACAATAAAATACAGCCCAAAGATCAAGATCTGCATGGGAATATGCCCCTGCGACACATCCACAAACTGCGGCAAGAATGTCAGAAAAAATAAGCCTACTTTCGGATTGCACAAATTGGTGTAAATTCCACGAGAATACGACTGAAAAGCCATCGCCTTCGGCGCTTCTTCAACATGCAAGGCACCTTGAGGCTGTCGCCATAATTTCCAAGCCAGATAAAATAAATACGCTGCCCCTACAAATTTCACCAGATTGAAAACGATGACTGACCGGCTGAGAATTGCTGTCAGACCCATGGTGGTCAGGAAAACATAGGCCAGGCAACCCGTGCTGATGCCAAGTGTTGCCAGCATTCCTTGCTTTTTACTGCGCAAGCTTTGGCTGGCAACATACAGTACATCAGTACCTGGAATCAGATTTAAAATGAGAGTGGCCATGGCAAACAAGATAAAGTGTGAAAAATTAGGCAACACGGTCAATGACTCCCAAAAACTCTTTAGCAGAAATCACTTTAGCATATACCAGCTGCAATGCCGCCATGAACATCCTCTGATGGTAAAATTACGCGGCATGAGCACAATTAAGAATGCCTGGGATTTTTAAAGCACTCATAACCACAGGCTATTTTCCAAGTGCCTTGATGAGGGTCTTCACATCGTCCTCGACAGAAACAGACTCGATATATTTTTGTAGCCCACCCACCAGTGATGAACCATAAAGATAAACGCCCATGTGCTAAAATAAAATACAACCACTCTCCCAAGGAAAGCTATGCCATCTTCTACCCCTCTAGTTTTTTATGATGTCACCAAACTCATTCACGATGAAATGCTAGTCTACCCAGGCGATCCCGCATTTTCAAAAGAATCTATCTGCAACCTCGAAACGGGAGATGTTTGCAATTTGCTGCATATCCATATGAGCAATCACGCTGGAACTCACATCGATTTTCCGGCTCATTTTATTCGAGACGGAAAAACCAGCGCTGATTTTACAC
>CAYGFJ010000084.1:0-6731 GCA_964349115.1 uncultured Francisellaceae bacterium | reverse complement strand
CAGTTCACACCGATTTCGCAGAATGCTCTCCTCCCTTGCAGATATCCAACCTGATCACCAGGACTTTACAAATATAAATTTTATATGTAAAATTAGCATACTTTAATTTTTTTATTTTACCAATGCACTCTCTTCCACTTCCTCCACACTTTGTTGTTCCTGAGTTTATGCTCAAAACGGGCCTGCGGCAGACTGTTCAATTTAACAGTACAGGCGTGGGCGAACTGCAAGTGGGTCGCCTGATCGATGGGAAAGAAAAGAGTTGGTCTCAGCGCGTCAGTGATGCCTCTGCCCATGATTTTAAAACCTTGATTGTCAGCGACTGGTCATTGTCTTTATATATACATAATGAATGTGTGGAATATACAGACCTCGAAGAGGCCCCTCAAATCACTCATCAAAGTCAAGCGCAAATCCTGTTTAAAACCCTGGCGGAAACGCTGCGCTGCAAGCTGTACTTCCTTCAAGAAGACGACTTGATTCCCTACGCGCCTGACTTGAAGTTTGCTGATGTTTTCGATGGGATTGTCCCTTGCTCCCAGGCAGTCATTGCGCGCATTGCAGAAAAAAAACTGCCCCCAGCGCTACAAGAGATTGCCATTTTAGACTATACCCATTTGCGCCTCCTCATGAATTCCAACGATCCATATACCGTGTCAAGAGTGCACGTTGACCCCCGCCATATTTCATCTTTATCACATCGCTTCCCCGTGAAGTCTCTGGTGGACAGCTTCACTCCAGGCATCGATTGCATTGAATTCTCATTTCATTTTGGCGACGATGGCCGTCGTGTATACGACAATGAGCTCATGCAAAAGATTGAAGATTATGCACGCGCTCAGGGGGTTGAGACCATTTTTCGCTTTGTTCTCACTCAGGATACCCTTAAACATTTAAGGCATGTCGATTGGGCCTCTTTCAATATTGATTCTCTATGCCTCAATGAAATATGCGTGAGCGCTTTACTACCCCTCTTAGATGAGCAGATCCATAACGGCTTGCAAAAGGTTAAAACATGCATCTTAGATCAGGCATCCACTGATAGCCCCGTTGACCTGCTCAACATCAACACCCTTTTACAACATATGCCTCATCTAGAACATTTAATATTCCTAGAGTCAATGGGAACCCCACTGCAATGTCCAGCTGAATTAAAAAAATTGTCTTTGCATAATATAACGCTACCCAATGAAAAATCCCTCATTCATTTACTCAATCAATGTCCACAGCTTCAAGTCTTGGAGTGTGACAATGTTTCTCTGACCGAACATGTAGAAGCAATTCTCCCGCTCTGCCCACGGCCATCAGTCAAAGCACTTTGCATGAAAAACAGCTCTATTTTGACCCCCCCACTCTTAGACCAACTCATTCGTGGGATGAGCGAATTAAAGATGCTGGTACTGGATTATTGTGAAAATTTAAGCGGCATACTGCCTCCTCCACCAGGCGGGTTAGAAGATCTCAAGCAACTTGTGTTATACAAAATGGGGGGGCTCACGCCTGATCAACTGTATCTCTGGACGCATGCTCCTCACGCGCTGGAAAGCTTAAAAATTGAGATCACAGAAGAAGAGGGGCCAGAGGTCCATGCCGTGCTTCGCAATCCTGCGGCCTTAAGACAATTATATCTACACCCCCCTGATAAGAACGATCGATGGCCTGCGCCTTCATGGGTCTATCAACTGTCACAGCTCAATCGTTTGAGCCTCGATTGGGTTGATTTTGAAATAGAAAAATTCACGCCTGCTCACCTGTCCAATCTGCTCATATTGCACTGTCAATGCTTGAAGACATCAGAACGTGATCTCGCCAGGCTTCTTGCTCAAACCAGCATTTTGTCTCATTTGATACTCATCGGGATGGATGAGATTGAGAGAATCCATGGAGCAGCGCTTCCTCCCTTTTCACTGCCAGGCCTCACTCATCTCAAAGTTGAATACGATGAAGAGGAAGATCAGCACTCCCTTGCACCTTCCATTATCAACGCAATCATTGCAACCAGCCCTGCTTTAAGACTATTGAGCCTTCCAGAGACGGCCATTTTCTCACAGCATCCACAATTCCGCCTTCAGCCCCTACAGTCCTTGCAAGGACTGTATTATTTATACAGCCGGGCCAGATTGGAGAGTCTACGCGCCATTTTGCCCATCGACCCCACGAAGTTGCTGCACATTCTCCATGCTCCTGGTGCTGCATGGGCAACCGCATTGCGCGCAAGTTTACGCCCTGACATTGCAGAACAGATTGCCTGGACCCTCGATGAAGATGAGCCTGAACATGAAGCTGCGCCTGCACATGAAGCCGCAAACCCAGTTTATGCTCCACACAGAGTGGAAAATTTATTTCATTGGACAGGGCCTGGTACACGATTTGATCCAGACCATCCTCCTCCAAAAAGCTATGCACAAGACTATATCATCCATTGTTTTTGTCAGTATTTAAAATGGCTGCCCCCTGATGGTGAACAAGAAAATATCGATCTCAACATTGCCGCCTATCAAAAAGGGCTCTGCGCTACTTTTGCGTCCCTCTTCTTCAGCGATCATCCACACACCTTGGTGTATTATTTCGAGCTGATTTTAGCGCAAGACTGGACAACGGATGAAGGCAAGAGAGCCATTTTAGCGCATTCTGAAATAAACCAATTTTTTCAACAGCTTCTGCTCGCCATAGACCATGAACCCCCCCATGCAGATCTTGTTTTTAGTGGCGTTTTCCAGCTCACTGACTTGTGGCGACTCTTAGGTCAGCATTTTAGTAGATTTCATGAAGGGCTCAATCCTGAAACCCATCTGTATTTCAGAAATGCCTGGCATGCCTGCTCCCTGACCTTAAGAGGGCTCAGTATTTTATTTTATGACCCCAATCATCCTCAGTACTATCATGAACCTACAAAACCTGATCTGTTGCTCGAGCCTATTTACCAAGCCTTGGGCCCTGCCCTGATGATCCAGTATCATCAAGCGAGCGACCCTCCTTTGCCTGTGATCGCCTCAGATTGTCGCCCTGAAGATTTGCCTCGCTTTATTCAAAATGGAGGGCTGTTTTTATGGGTCATCCAAAATAATTTACATTGGGCAGATCGCTTCCAGAATGTGGCGCTTTCAGTATCACTTCAACAAGATGTGATCAAGGCGCTGTTTTTAAGAGACACGAACTATCGGGCCTGTCTATACTGTCTTTTATCCCACCCCGAAAAAGCAGCAGTGATACGGAGCCTCGCTCAGTGGTTGGGTGAATTAACAGAAGAAGACCGCCGCGCTTTTCGTAGTGACTTCAAAAAAAGCCTCACTGTCTTGAGCCCAGACTTTTTAAACGAATGGATTGCCAATTTAAAATCGCTGCAACCCAGTTTGAGTGACCCCTCATTTTCACTGTGTGGATTGATGATTGAAGCCTCTGAAAAAGAATGGATGGCCAGGCAAGCCCCTCCTCCTCGCCTCAGTGAATTGAAAGCAGAGTTGGACCCCCTTGTCATCGCGTATTTGAATGAAACGCCTTTTTCGTCACAAAAGGAATGTGAGGCGCGCCTACTTAAAGCTTCTGCTGAACATATTCTTTTAAAACTGCCCTCTGCTGAGGCTATTCGCTCTTTTTTACTGCACTTTCAATCACTGGCTTCAAGAAGTGAACTACCTTGCTTTGTGATTCATCAATGTGATGATCTGCGGTGTGCGAGAGATGCATTGAAATTCAATAAGGCAGGCCAACAACTCACTTATTTCAGCGCCCACCCTCACCAGGGGCCACTGTATGATTTCATTGAAGCACATCAAAGCCAGCGTTTCATTTTGCTGGTCGATTGGTCTGGATTTACACCGCAAGAAATCCTTCAAGCCAACACCCTCATTGATGAAATTGGGGTTCGCGCTGTCGATGGCCTGCCCCTGCCTCACAGCACAGCCGTGATTGGCTGCCTCAATCAATCAGACCCAGCAGCCTATCAAGGCCAGGACTTTTTGAGACGACATCATCAGCGCTGGGTGTATCCATATCCTTTGCCAGAAGTGCGTTATGAAACCAAGGAGTCATGGAAAGTCGCTGATTCATTTTTATCAGCCGCTTTTTTTCCTCCCCCACTTCTCATTAATTTGTATGAATCTTTACACTGGAAAACGATGCTCTTGGGTGCTGTACGCTTCACAGCGACGGGGTTTCAATTTGAACCAGGCCCGCTGTGTCAAGACGCTCTCGATGAGACAACCCGATCTTACTTTATCAAAAACCCGCCGTGGCATGATCCTGAGTTCAGGAATTTCTGGGATGAGCTTCAATTGCATCAACGATTTACTGTATATGGTCGCTGCTTCAGATTGCCAAGCAATATAAAATTTAGCTATGAATACGGATACACCGAAGAGGACGAAGTCTCATTGGTAGACAGCATGCCCGAAGATGCAGCATTTTTATACTTAAACCCCACCACCCTGTCTCAGTTTTATCACAATTGGCAGATCACACCAACACAAAAACTCATCCCATTGCCTGGGTTTTTAGAAAGCCATCCAAAAGATCAGCCCTTGTATTGTCGCCTGACGCGTGATCTTCCCCCTGAAGAGATGGCCCTCTTCCTGTCCAAAGCACGTGCTTGCGGCATCACATTACATCTTATGGATGAACGAAATCGCGATTTCAGACTGCTATCACAAACGACAGTCAGTCATGCAGAGACCCTGGTGATTTCTGCAGATGAATGTGCTGCGGGCGATCTCATGTTCCGCATTCAGTCCCATCGCGATGCAACAATAGGGGGTTTTAAATTCACTCTGGAGGCATGCGCTGTCTTGCAGGCATTGCGCGCTGGAAAAACAGTGATATTAAAAGGGTCACTTAAACCTGAGTTGATGGACCTTTTGATCCCTGTAATTCAACACCAAGCGCTGTGGATCAATGGTCAATTTGAACAGTTTTCTGGTCGACTGGTCTTGGCTGATCATACCCCTGCTCCCACTGCAACATTTCCTGATCTTGCAGCGGATTTTCCTGACCCATCTTCTTTTACATCTGCTGATGCGTTTGAAACGGCTGTATGCACGATGATGCTTCACCATTTAGAATCTGACCCCCTCATTTCCATCACTGGCCCCACTGGGGGTGGAAAAACAAGTTTCTTTCAAAAATCTGCGATTTTGCGAGAGCGAGCTCATGTTCATTATGGAGAAGGTCAAATGCGTGCTTGGGCTAAGTCACGTCCAGAAGATGGACTGCCCGCTCTGTTGGTCATCGATGAAGCCAATGTACGTTCTACGGAATGGACTTGCTGTGAAGATCTTTTTAATTCGACCCCCAGCATTTGTTTAAATGGTCAATATTATCCTTTGACTCCAGCGCATCGGGTGATTTTTATTGGCAATCCTCAAAGTTATGGGGGGGAACGCATGGTTTTGCCTATTATGAAGAGGCATCCCGCTACACTCACCTTCCCCACTTTGCCTCCTGCTTATGTGAGAGAAAAAATTTTAGCCCCTCTTCTCAACGACCATCCCAATGCAACCGCCATCACTGAGCGCGTGCTTGCCGCTTATCAACAGGCCGCCTCATTCACGACTGAGGCCCGCGAAGTGGCGGCCACACCACGTGATTTACAGATGATGGCCTTGGCGGTATGTGCAACAGGATCAATCGATGCCATTCATCCTATCTTGCACAGTTTGTTGCCTCCCGCAGCGCGGCGTGATTTTGAGCCTCCAGCCCATCTGCCCACTGCCTTGCTTGATCTTTTGCTCGCTGTGCGACGCTTACGGACAGACCCCTCACATCAAGCAATGGGTCTGTCTGCCTTGTCCATCATGGGCGAGCCTGGCTGTGGCAAAAGCTTTTTTGTCAAAAACAGACTCAGAGAAAAAGGTATTCCCTTTTGTGAAATTCCCGCCTCCTGGCCAGATCAAAAAAAGCGAGAGCGTTTGCTCCAAGCCTTTCACGCAGGTGAAGTGGTCTTGTTTGAAGAAATTAACAGCGCATCCTTTATGAGTGATCTCTTGAATGCAGTTTTGTCAGGCCATGATCTGGCAGGCAAACCCCCAGCGAGACCTGGTTTTATTTTGATTGCAACAGCCAACCCCGTCTCGCAAGGCGGACATCGACAAGCCTTCCCCCCCGATTTGGAACGGCGATTTCTTCATGCCCACTTCCCAGCACCCAGTGATGAGGCCATGCTGGCTATTTTAAAAGAGCGCAACAAAAATAATCTGCCTGAGGACAGACTGCGTAAACTGATGGTTGATTATCACGCCCTCCGCTCTGCTGGTAAGGCCATCAGTTTGGGTGATTTGGTGAATATTGTTGATCCACCTGATGCATCACTATCTGCTTCTACCAGAAAGCGTCCACGGGATGAAGGGGATGCAAGTGCGGGAGCTACTCCAGATCTGCCGTACCGTATGGCCCAAGCTTTTAGACTTGCGGATTCAACAGGTCCTTCATCGGCAGGCCGAAGTGCTTATAGGTTTTGAGTGTGGCCAGGCGTCTCTGTGAAAGCACTGACAAAAATAGTTAAACAAAACCATTGACAAGTCATTTCTTCTTGAATATAGTGAGCTAGTAATATAGTACACCAACAAGGAGAAAGTTAATGAAAATAGTAAAGCCCATCAGTCTTGTACTGGCTTTAACCCTTCCTGCGCTCAGTTTTGCGGATTGCAATTTTGTCTCAGGCGGATATCAAATGGGAACAAGTTTTGATGGCCCTACTGCTTGCACGGGAACAGTGGATTCCGTCGTCGTGCAAGGCC
>CAYGFJ010000083.1:0-6802 GCA_964349115.1 uncultured Francisellaceae bacterium | reverse complement strand
GCGTGGGCTACTTCATCACAGCAGACGCCAAAACCCGCATCGTGGCTTTGCGTCAGAAAGAGTTTATCCAAACAACCCTCCCCGCCCTCACAAAAACCATGGATATGCTGGGACTTTCCTTTGATGATCTTAAGCAATATGCGCACCCCAGCTTATAAAGTGCAAGCAACTCACCTCGACATAAGCTGCCCCTGTTTAGGGCAGTTCATACACTTATTGTTTTAGCAAAAACTCCCGCTTCCCCGTCACAGACTTCCATTCATCGGCATCCTCTGGGGCGGGTTTTTTCTTATTAATATTGGGCCAGGTGTGTGACCACTCACGGTTTAAAGCAATAAACTCTTCCTGATCCGCCGGCACTTCATCATCCGATTTAATGGCATCGACCGGACATTCTGGCTCGCACAACGCACAGTCAATGCACTCATCCGGATTGATCACCAACATATTGGCCCCTTCATAAAAGCAATCGACCGGACACACTTCCACGCAGTCTGTATATTTACATTTGATGCACGATTCAGTCACCACAAATGGCATAAATTTCCCCCTAGAAATTGCAAACCCCAGATTCTAAAGCCATCAATGAAAAAACGCAATTCACCCTATTGCATTAATATTAATATTGCTATATAATCCACTTGGTTTTAAAAATTAACGAATAAGGAGAATATCATGGCTGCTGCACCTGCGATTGAGATGGGCGACACGCCTCCCAAAGCTCCGAAAAGGCAGAATGGGGGTACATTCACATCGGGCGGTGATGATACACCAATATTTACTCCAGGTGGCGAGCCTCCTCCTCCAAGAATACTTGGTGGATGGGATGAAACTGGACCGCAGGGAACTGTGACAGTTACAGCTAGAGACGCAATTATTGCAGCCTTTGGAGGCCCGGCTCCGCTTGGCCCTACTTCAGCATCCGGTGCAACTGCTGCCGCTAAAACTGCAACTGATACCGCTACAACTGATGCTGCCACTCCTCAACTTTATAAATGATAAAGCACCCTCAGCATGTAAGTAACAAAAGAGGCTTGCTTTATCGTCATTAAGACAACACAGCGCCCAGGCTAAATAAGGGCTGATAGAGGGCCAACACCACCAGCCCCACCGCCCCACCGGTGACTATTAATAAAGCGGGTTCAAGCCAAATTTTCAGTTGTGCCAAGCGATCGTTGACTTGGCGCTCGAAGTGCCAAGCCAATTTTTGAAATTGCTGATCCGCGGCGCCGCTGGCTTCGGCGATGGAGACGAAGGCGCCGCAGATGGCGGGAAAATATAAGGGGCGATCAAAAATATGGGTGAGGGATTTTCCTCTGCCCAAATCATGCTGCATGGCTTTGATTAAAGATGAGAAAGGGGAATTCACAAACAGGGAAGACAACAAAGCGAGGCCCTGCTGAAACGACAGCCCTGCTTTCAAGGCCAGGCTCATGTTTTTGAAGAAGAACATGAGCAAAATTTCCTGGTAGCATCGACCCAAAAATGGGAGTTTGAAAATGCGAGGATCACGCTGATACGGCCGCCAGAGGGTCAGCAATTTTTTTCGCGCAATAAAAAGAAGAGCGAGCACACCCAGGAGTACAAACAAACCCCCTGTTTGCATGAAATGAACCCATGCAAACAAACACTGAGTCAAAAAAGGCAATGCGACATTTTGACGAGCGAAAATTTCCTGAAAGGGAGGGATCACAAAAAAATACATGAATATCAACATGAAACACAACATCCCCAGGGTAATCGCTGGATAAGTGAGTGCACTGCTGAGCTCGTCTTTTAAGGCCATCTGCATTTTTTGATAAGAGGCCAACTCCCCCATCACCAAACCCAAGCTGCCGGTTTGCTCCCCCACGCGCACCATGGCGATGTACCTTCCATTAAAATAATCAGCATACCGCACCAGGCTGTCTGCAAAGCTTCGGCCCTTTTTGACTGAACGCAAGACCCCTTCCAACAGCGGAATAAAGTGGGGGTCGACACAACTTTTGCTGAGGACAGTCAAGCCTTCTGTAAATCCCAATCCACTTTCATAAAGATGACTGAATTGCTCGGTGAACCAGAGGGTTGTTTTTGCTTTTTTCATCGGATCAGCCCTGCATCCAGTTTGCGTTGTGCCGCTGATTTTAAATCCAAATCGTCCACATAGGCTGTGAGCCCTCTGGGCTCCTGGGGCAATATCATCTCAAAAATACCCGTCCTGCCCCGACAGCCTTCAAAGCACTGCTGACACCCAGCGCCTTTGCAAAAGAGACAAATCGTCCGCACCAAACGCTGCGCGATCAAAAGACGCGTTGACTCCAGAATCAAATACTGGGGAATGCCCAGCTGCTCCAAGCGCGACACTGCCTGTGCAGCAGACTCTGTGTGCAATGTAGATAAAACCAGATGTCCTGTTTGAGCTGCTTTCATCGCGATTTCAGCGGTTTCATTGTCACGAATTTCGCCAATCATCAGGACATCTGGATCTTGGCGTAAGAGGCTGCGCAAAATGCTTTTAAATTCTACGCCTGCTTTTTCTAAAATTTGAATCTGATTGACCCCGGGCAGCATCATTTCAACAGGATCCTCAATTGAAATGATATTGCGACATTCGGTGTTCAAAGCACTGAGTAAGGCGTAGAGCGTCATGGTTTTGCCACTGCCCGTGGGGCCCGTCACAATGATCAGACCATGGGGTGAGGCCAAGATCGCTTCAACGGCTTTCACTTGCACATCCGTCATGCCCAATTCTGAAAACTGAAGACACTGCGTCGACAACGACAGCAAGCGAATCACGGTCTTTTCACCCAAAAAAGTGGGGCAAGTGCTGACGCGTCCATTGATTTTTGTAGCATTGAGCTCAATCTCAAAGCGTCCATCTTGCGCCTGACGCTTTTCAGCAATGTCCAAATGTGCCAGCATTTTGATTTTAGAATTCAGCAAAGTTGAAAATCGCAAAGGCACACTGATGACTTCGTGCAACAGCCCATCCAATCGCAGCCGAATCCGCACAGTCTCCGCCTGAGGCTCGATATGAATATCCGATACTGTGTTGTGAACCGCCCAAACGAGCAAGCCCTCAAATGCTTTTAAGACTGCATGGTCTGAGGCCAGGGCAAATTGCTCGAGCAGGCCGGCATCCAGCATCAGGCTGGCTCACAGTCTTTGGGTGCATAGTGTTGAATGGGGTCGCTGGCAGGATACGTGCATTCCCAGGTCATGTGGCCAGTATTGGCATTGTAAGTGCCCGTCCAAGTGAGCGCACCCAGATTATCGTTTAAAGTCGCAACGACGCTCACTGCAGTTTGGCCCTGACTGCTGATGGTGATGTCACTGACGTCTTTTGAGCCTTCCACCAAATCTCCACTTGGCAAATTCAAGCTGGCATTGCTGACTGCACTCATATTGCCATTATGCATCATGGCGTATTCTGTGACTTCAGTGCGTACGGGCTCTGTCAAGACCACCGCCGAGATGGCCCGACTTTTGTTGAGATAATGGGAATACGAGGGAATGGCAATCGCCGCCAAAGTCGCCATGATGGCAATGACAATCATCAATTCAATTAAGTTAAATCCACATTCTTTGTCCATGAGAGCCCTCCATTTGTACTGATTATGTTAGAGCCTAATATGATAAGACAAAGCTTAGATAAAAGTCAACACCTCTTTTACCAAGAGGCAAAACCCAGCAAATGCCAAGCCAGGGCCGAAGGGGATCTCTTTCTTCATGCCTGTGACACCATGGTATTTTAAGAGCAATACCATCAGCAAAGTTGAGACACTGCCAATCAAAAGCAGCATGGGCAAATGAGGCCAGCCAAACCAAGCGCCCAGAGCCGCCAGCAATTTAAAGTCACCAAAACCCATGCCCTCTCTGTGTGTGCACAGTTTAAATCCATGATAAACCAGCCACAAAAAACCATACCCACAGGCCGCGCCCCATACCGCCTGGTGGAGGCTGACCCATGGCAGCCAGGCGTTGCCGAGCAGCCCAATCCAAAGCAAAGACACAGTGAGACCATCAGGCAAGAGACCTGTTGTGAAGTCTATCCACGCCAGGATGATAAGATAAAAACATAAGGTTAACGCAAGTAAAATCAACATCCAGACCATCGCCCCACCTCTTCCTATTTGATTTTTCAACACATCAATAGTATACTCCCCCGCGATCATAAACAAAGGAGACCCATCAAATGGACCAACAAAACACAATTGAACGCAATGTCACGCCTGCAGCCACCATTGCCACCAACAAAGTGCTTCGCAATACGTATATTTTGCTTTCTTTAACCCTGTTGTTTAGTGCCTTCACCTCTGCTTTGGCGGTGATTCAGAATGCGGGATTCGTTAATATTTGGCTGATGTTGATTGTTATGATTGGCTTTCCCTTTATCTTGCAACGCTTTAAAGATGGCCCCATGGGCTTGGTACTAACCTTTGCTTACACCGGCTTTATTGGCTGGTACATTGGCCCCATCTTGAATATGTACATCCAAAACTTCAGCAATGGCGGCCAATTGATTGGGCTTGCTTTGGGTGGAACGGGTTTGATTTTCTTGATCCTCTCCGCCTTTTCCATGAACACCAGCAAAGACTATTCAAGCTGGGGACGCTTCCTGGTTGTAGGCGTCATTGTTGGCTTTATCGCTGCTTTGCTCAATATGTTCCTCTTTAAAATCCCCATGCTGCAATTGGGCATTTCGGTGATTTTCTCTTTCATCTCAGGCGGCTTCATCATGTATCAAACCAATATGATTGTCCGCGGAGGCGAAAAGAACTACATCACCGCGACGGTGGTCTTGTATGTGTCTTTGATCAATATCTTCCTGACCTTGCTGCAAATCTTGGGTATGTTCGGCGGAAATCGTCGATAAGCAATAAGATGGCTTATGTTTAAAAGCAAGTGCATAAGAAAATCGAGAAGCCAAGCAAGACCATAATGGGCCACAAGGCCATTTGATTGGCATGCAAAGAAGCAAAGCCCAAGCGATCTAAGAATTGGCCGTATAGGGGGTTCATGATCAGCATAGGCACAATGGCCCAAAGGTTGATCCACCCCACCACCAAAGCGCGACATGTGGAATAGCGCTCAATGCCCATTGCGAAGGTGAGGCCGCTAAAACTCCCAAAAAATCCGAGTCCAAAGAACAAAACAATGAGGCCGCTCACATTAAAATGAGGCAATAAAAATAAGAGGCCAATCAAAATAAGGCAGGCAACTGAGGCTATGATGAGAAAGAGCCGACGTTGCTTATAAAAATCAGACATTCCTCCAACAATCGGGCTGCCCACGATCCAGCCCAAAAAAATCAGGCTATTGATGCTGGATGCTTCAGGCAGGCTTAAACGAGGTTCGGCCATCAGCAAAAAATGAGTTCCCCAGAGGGTGCCCAGCATCCCTGCGGGTAAATACATGAGCCCACCATAGAGGGCGATGGCCCAGAGGGTTTTATCCTTTGCCAGGATGCAGAGGCGTCCATGTTCTTCCCCGCTACGCTCAATTTCTCCCGAGGGGGGAGAGGACTGTGTTGGAAGACAAAGCCAAAACACCAAAGAAAAAACAAATGCGAGCACGCTTAAAATCAAGATCAGTCCGCGCCAACCCAGCAATTGGGCAATCATGGCCATGGGCCCATCCAACAAGGCGCCAGACAAACCAATCATGATGGAGGCTCCCAGCCCAAATGCAAGCAAACTGGGGCGGATCCGTTCGGCAATCATAAACAGCGCCCCTAAAATCCCAAACGCACTTCCCAAGCCCGCCAGCATTCTGCCCAGCAATGCGATTTCAAAATGATGCGCATTCATGAAGATCAGCAAGCCTAATCCACAACACACCGCTGCCAAAGGCATCACCCGCCGTGCACCAAAGCGGTCCAGCATTAATCCCCCTGGGATTTGAATGAGGGCTGCCAAGGCAAAATAACTGACGTCTAAGACGCCCAATTGAAATGCTGAAAGATGAAAGCTTTGCATCAAAGGCGTGATCATGACCGATGGGGCCGTGTCAACCAAAGTCTCAAAGAAATAGAAGGCGCTTGCCAGGAGAAAAATCACCATAGCCCATTATGCTATCACATGCACCGCAATCGGCAAATTTAAAGTCGCCCAAGGTTTACGGGCCGTATAAATTGGCAATTCCAATTGAATGGCCAAAGACAAGGCTGCTGCATCAGTCAGAGACAATAGGGCGCCCTGCTCTTCCAAAAGCTTGCCTGCTATCAAGGATTGGGCTTCGGAAAACTCCAGAATCGGCAATTCCAATTGCTTGAATTGCTCCAGAAAAAGAGGGGTCGACACCCCCTCTTTGGCCAGGATGTTCATGAGTTCTGTCAGTGTGACCGCAGACAAACACGCATCGCCTAAGAGGGTGTACACCACCCTACTTCCTTCTTCTTCAAAAAATAGAGCCCGCAGTGCTGAGGCATCAAGGACAGCTTTATTTTTCTTATTAGCGCTGTTTTTTTGGTGGTTGTTGTTATTCACCTTGATGCTCCTCAGCCCGCTGGGCTCTAAGACGTTTTAACTCGTTTCTGATATTCAAAAGAGCCTCTTCTTTTTGTGACGCATAGAGAGTTTGTGTTTCTTTAGGGGATGCCGTTGTGAGCTTGGCATATTCTTCATAAGACATCAAAACCGCTGTGGGACGCCCCATCTTGCTCACCACAACCGCTTCGGCATAGATCTTTTGCAGATACTGTCCCAGGTTGTTTTTAAAGTCTGTTGCGTTCACGACGATCATTTTGTCTAATTTGTTTGTTTTAACTAATATAGCCACTTTAGCTAATTTAGCTAAAGTAGTCAATAGGGGGTAAGGGCAC
>CAYGFJ010000082.1:0-6858 GCA_964349115.1 uncultured Francisellaceae bacterium | reverse complement strand
GGTGGGAACCTACTAACGTGGCCAGCGCAAAGGAAATCAAAGGCAGAATCCGCAGCATCGAGAGCACGAAGAAAATCACGCGCGCGATGGAGCTGATTGCTGCCTCCAAATTGCGGAAAGCCCGCGATCGGGTTGAAGCCAGCAAACCTTATGCGGCGCGGATTATGGAAGTGATTGCCCATTTGGCCCACGCCCATGCAGAATACCGTCATCCTTATCTAGAAAAACGAGAAGTCAAACGAGTGGGGATGATCGTCATCACCACCGACCGTGGCTTGTGTGGGGGATTGAATACGCATCTTTTCAAAAAAGTGCTGAAAGACCTTCACGCTTTGAATGGTAGGGGCATTGATGTGGATGTCGCCTTGATTGGCCACAAGGCAGAAGTCTTTTTTAAACGTCTGCCCGTCAAAGTATTAGCCTATGCCCATCACTTGGGTGATGCGCCCAGCACCAGAGACATCATTGGCAGTGTCCGGGTGATGTTGGATGCCTTCAATGCGGGTGACATTGACGAGTTGCATCTCTATAGCAATGAATTTATCAACACCATCAAGCAGCATCCGCAAAGTCATCTTTTACTGCCTGTTGCGGTTGAAAAAGATGAACGTTCCACCCATTGGGATTATCTCTACGAGCCTGATGCCAAAGCGCTTTTGACTTTGTTGTTAGAACGGTATGTCGAGTCGATTGTCTATCAAGGGGTGGTTGAAAATATTGCTTGTGAACAGGCCTCGCGGATGATGGCAATGAAGAGTGCGACAGACAATGCAAGCGAAGTGATTCACGATTTGAAATTGGATTATAACAAGGCCCGTCAGGCTTTGATTACGAAGGAGTTGTCGGAAATTGTATCCGGCGCTGAGGCGGTTTAATGGAGATCAGTATGAGCAAAACAGCAAAAGGTGAAATCGTCCAAATCATTGGACCGGTGATTGATGTGGAGTTCCCCCGCGACGCCGTTCCCAAAATTTATGACGCCCTGAAAGTCGATGAAGGGGGTCTCACCATCGAAGTCCAACAACAATTGGGTGATGGCATTGTCCGCGGTATTGCGATGGGTCGCAGCGATGGGCTGAAGCGCCATTTGGCTGTGAGCAACACCGGTGCGCCGATTTCCGTCCCCGTGGGTCATGCGACCTTGGGCCGGATTCTGGATGTGCTGGGCAATGCAATTGACGAACAAGGCCCCATTCAAACCGACGAATATCGCCCCATTCACGCTTCCCCCCCTTCTTTCCGCGAGCAGGCGCTGAGCTCCGAAGTCTTGGAAACCGGCATCAAAGTCATCGACTTGATTTGCCCTTTTGCCAAAGGCGGCAAAGTCGGTCTCTTCGGCGGTGCAGGGGTGGGCAAAACCGTGACCATGATGGAATTGATCAACAATATCGCGACCGAACACAGTGGGTACTCTGTCTTTGCTGGCGTCGGCGAGAGGACCCGTGAAGGCAATGACTTCTACCATGAAATCAAAGAATCCAATGTTTTGGACAAAGTGGCCCTGGTGTATGGTCAAATGAACGAACCCCCAGGCAATCGTTTGCGGGTCGCCCTGACTGGCCTCACCATTGCTGAGAGCTTCCGCGATGAAGGCCGTGATGTCCTTTTCTTTGTCGACAATATTTATCGCTACACTTTGGCCGGGACAGAAGTGTCTGCTTTGTTGGGACGTATGCCTTCTGCTGTGGGGTATCAACCCACTTTGGCCGAAGAAATGGGCGTGCTGCAAGAACGCATTACTTCTACTAAAACCGGATCCATCACTTCGGTTCAAGCTGTGTATGTTCCCGCTGATGACTTAACCGACCCTTCGCCTGCAACCACCTTTTCACATTTGGATGCAACCATTGTTTTGTCACGACAAATTGCTGAATTGGGCATCTATCCCGCCGTGGATCCACTTGATTCCACCAGCCGTCAGTTGGATCCTCTGGTCGTGGGTCAGGAGCATTACGAAGTCGCCCGTCAAGTTCAAAAAGTTTTGCAGCGGTACAAGGAACTCAAAGACATCATTGCTATTTTGGGCATGGATGAATTGTCTGATGAAGATAAATTGATGGTCTCCCGCGCACGGAAGATCCAGCGTTTCTTATCCCAACCTTTCTTCGTTGCCGAAATTTTCACAGGCAATCCAGGCAAGTACGTGCCCCTGAAGGAAACCATCCGTGGCTTCAAAGGCATCGTGACTGGCGAATACGATCACCTGCCCGAACAAGCCTTCTACATGGTCGGCTCCATCGACGAAGCCATTGAAAAGGGAAATAGTTTGTGAAACTTGAAAAAACTATGAAAGTCTCAGTGGTGTCACCCGAAGCCGAAATGTATTCTGGCGAAGCCCACCAAGTCTTCATCCGTGGCGCCATGGGCGAATTGGGGATTTTTCCTGGTCATCTACAATTGCTCACCACCATCAAACCCGGCCCCCTGCGCTTACTCCACGGTGAGCAGGAAGAGCTCCTTTACGTTTCGGGCGGTATTTTGGAAGTCCAACCCGATGCCATCTCCATCCTGGCTGACTCTTTGGAACGCCCTCAGGACGTCAATGAAGCCTCTGCCCTCGAAGCCAAACAAGCCGCTGAAAAACTCCTCTCCGGAGCCGAAACCCCTGCCGACCGCACCCGTATCCAACAAGAACTGATGGAAGCCATGGCCAAGTTGGAAGTGTTGGAGTTGATGCGGGTCCGGAATCGGCGTTGATCCCCGTAAAAAGGTTTTGTCGCAAAAGAGGTAAGATTCAGGTGCGAGATATAATCATTTTCAAGATTTTTGAAATCGACTGATCTGCACTGACCGTTTGTGTGGCCACTTCACGATACCAAGGGTCACGTTCATCACGCAGGCGCTCCAGCACTTCTTTTTTGTTGGGGACGTTCAAGAGAGGGCGCGAGGTGTCAAAGCGGGTACGCAAAAGCTGAGTTTTCACGCTGACATCAAGATAAATCACATAGGCATTGTCGCGAAGGACTTGGCGATTTTCTTCTTTTTTGACAACGCCCCCACCGGTTGCGATGACGACTTTGTCATGGCAAAGCAGGGCTTTTAAAGCGTCCATTTCGAGGGCACGGAAAGCGGGCTCGCCTTGCTGTTTGAATAGTTCAGGGATGGAGAGGCCGCTCTTCGCAACAATCCAATGATCGGTGTCTAAAAAGGTGTAGCCCAACTTTTTGGCAAGGGCTTTGCCGATGGTGGTTTTGCCTGAGGCAGGGCCACCGACGAGGGCGATGGGTTGGTTTATCATGAAGTGGTGGCCTTCAGTGCAGCAAGGACAGGAGCAGTATGAGGACGCTTGCCAGTCCAGAAGTAGAAGGCCTCAGCAGCTTGTTCGACCAGCATGCCAATTCCATCGTGGATATGTTTGGCCCCTTTTGTTTTGGCCCATTGCATGATGGGGGTTGGGGTGCCGGGGCTGTATTTTAAATCGTAGACCAAGGCGTCTTTCGAGAGGGTGAGGCTGGCGGGCAAGGGGGGGGGTTCTGTTTTGAGGGAAGTGCCGTCGATGACAACATCGAAGGTTTGGTGGGCAAGTGTTTCGTAAGCGTGGATTTCCATAACAAAGTCTTGATGAAGCGTTCGATTTGCAATGACAATTTCGCTGGGTGCTGTATTCAAAAGAGGGCCCAGAATCCCACGAACAGCGCCGCCGGCACCGCAGATTAAAATTCGCTTTCCGCTTAGTGAAATGCCGATATTGCGTGTGACATCGCGAATGAGCCCAATGCCATCCGTGTTGTCAGCAGAGATGCCTTTTACGGGGTCGAAACAAAAGGTGTTGGCCGCGCCAGCCGCTTGTGCACGGGGAGAGACTGTGTCTGCCATGGCAAAGGCGTCCTCTTTAAATGGCACAGTGATATTGCAACCAAAAAAACTTGCTTTTTGAAGTTGTGCAATTTTCTGCGGGAATGTGAAGTCCAAGACATCTTGGATGGAATAATCAACAGAAATTCCCAAAGCCTCTCCGAATGCAGTGTGGATAAAAGGGGACTTGCTGTACTTAATATTTTTTCCAACGACTGCGAGGAGATAAGTCATACATAAAGCCTTTTTTAACTCAGGAAAGCTTGTGGGGGAAGCCTCATTGTGAGAGAATTATGCCACTTTTGTTTCAGGGGAAAAACACGTGCATCCACTTCATCGCGGCCTTATTTCTGCCTTGAGTGTTTTCGGCATCAGCTGCGCGTTTGGAATCACCAATCAAAGTGGGATCACGCTGGGCGTTGATGGCGGTTGGGCCAACCCGGACAACAAACCTTCCATCACAAACTTCTCGACGACAAACAAAAATGCGACCCTGGGCGCGACGCTGGGATACAGCTACGCCTTGGGCCAACATATTTCCACCGGGGTTGAGGCCAACTACACTGATTTTGGAAAAACGAGTTACAACGGAAACAGTGCGGTGGGCAATGCTTCGGGCAGCTTTAAAAACTCTGCCATTCAGATTTTAATGACGGGCACTTATTTGATGGACAATGGGTTTAACACTTTTTTGAAAGTGGGTGCTGCGCACGAAAGCTCTGATTTGAGTCTAAGCAACAGCAGCAGTTCGGCTGATGTCAGTTCTTGGTTGCCTGCCGTTGCAGCGGGCTTGGGTTATAAATTTATTCAAAACCTCAACATCTATGCCGAATACGAGCGCACCATCGGCAGCAATTGGGCTGATGCCACCACCACGAACGTCCCCAGCAATGCTGCTTCGATAAATGCTTTTACCATGGGTGTTAACTATACATTGCCCATGTAATTTTTCGTCATGCACCAAGTGACAATCCGTTAAAACCCCGCGATAATGGCACAAATTTTTTTGCCAGGCACTTCTATGAAAGACGACCTCTCCCAAACCATGCGACGGATTCGCAGGATTCACTTTGTCGGCATTGGGGGGGCGGGCATGTCGGGTATTGCTGAGGTTTTGCACAATTTGGGTTACCACGTGACGGGCTCTGATTTAAAGCGGTCTTTTAATGTGGAACGCTTATCCAATTTGGGCATTCACATCTACATGGGGCATAAAGAAAGCCACAGCGCTCGGGCGGATGTGGTGGTGGTGTCCACCGCGATTCATACCGACAATCCTGAAGTCAAGGCGGCGCATGAACGACGCATCCCCGTTGTCCCTCGTGCACAGATGTTGTCGGAGCTCATGCGTTTTCGTTATGGCATCACTGTTGCAGGCACGCATGGAAAAACCACAACAACCAGCCTGCTCGCCATGGTTTTTGCAGAAGCTGATTTAAAGCCCACTTTTGTGGTGGGTGGCAAGGTCAACAGCGCGGGGGCGAATGCGCGCTTGGGGGAAGGAAAATACTTTATTGCCGAAGCTGATGAAAGTGATGCCTCTTTCCTTCATTTGACCCCCATGATCACCGTCATCACCAATATCGACGCTGATCATATGCAAACCTATCACAACAACTTTGCAGAATTACGGGCCACTTTTTTACGCTTTATCCAACGGCTGCCCTTTTACGGTTTGGCGGTCATGTGTGTGGACGACCCTGAAGTCAGAGCGATTTTGCCGGACATCACCTGTTCCGTCGTCACCTATGGCTTTTCAGAAGGGGCGGATTATCGCGCCATCAACTTTTTCCAAAATGGACTGCAGTCTGAGTTTACGGTTATCTATGGCAAAGACCACAGCAAATCATTCAAAGTCAAACTCAATTTGGCCGGCCAACACAATGTCTGTAATGCCTTGGCCACCATTGCCATTGCGCTTGATTGTGGCATTGGCATTGCGGCCATCAAAAAGGCCCTCCTTCATTTTTCAGGCGTGGGACGTCGTTGTCAGCAGTACGGAAAAATTACCCTTGCTGGCAAAACGGTGACTTTGATTGACGATTATGGCCACCATCCCGAAGAAATTCGCGTGACTTATGAGGCTTTAAAAAACGCTTTTCCCAATCGCCGCGTCATTTTGGTGTTTCAACCCCATCGGTATACCCGGACCCAAGAACTGTTTGACGACTTTGTAGAGGTGTTGTCCAATGTCGATTTACTCCTCTTGTTTGAAGTGTACAGTGCCGGTGAAGCGCCGATTTCTAACATCGACAGCAAAGCGCTGTCTCGCTCAATTCGCCAACGCAATCGCATTGACCCGATTTATGTCAAAGACGTCAAAGGCGCGCTGGATGTGATCCCTGACATCATTCAAGACGGTGACATTCTCCTGACCCAAGGCGCAGGCGATGTCGATCAAACCTTGGTGCAACTCATTAAAATGATCGAGAAAAAGGCCAAAAAGCAAAAATGAAACGGGATATTGAAAAAGGCGTGCTGCAACATCAGGTGTCTTTAAAACCCTTCACCTCTTGGCATATTGGTGGTGAGGCTGAACGTCTTTATTGGCCTTTTAATTTAGCTGATGTGCAGCAGTTTTTAAAAACGCTTTCTGAAGCTGAGCCTCTGACTTGGCTGGGTTTGGGCAGTAATGTCCTGATCAGTGATGAGGGGATTGCAGGCACGACGATTATCACGCAAGGGGTGTTAAAAGAACTTGCGCTGATGGAATCCCCCTCCACCCTCCGCGCCGAAGCCGGCCTTTCCTGCGCCCAGGTCGCCCGTTTCGCTGCAAAAAACAATTTAGTCAGTGGCGAGTTTTTGGCAGGCATCCCTGGCACCATCGGCGGGGCTCTCTTTATGAATGCGGGTGCTTTCGGTGGCGAAACCTGGGACATCGTCTCAAAAGTTGAAACCATCGATCGCCATGGCATTGTAAGCTTGCGCAACAAAGACGAATTCGAATACGGCTACCGCTACACCAAAGGCCTCAAAGACAATGAATGGTTTGTCGCTGCCCACTTTGCACTTGAATCTGGCGATGGAAAAGTCGGCCTAGAAAAAATAAAGGCCCTCCTAGAC
>CAYGFJ010000081.1:0-6882 GCA_964349115.1 uncultured Francisellaceae bacterium | reverse complement strand
GTTCTAATTCTTGATGAGGGTGCTTTCTGCCGCCCTTGGGGGGGACTGAGGCCACCGTGCCTTCAACCAGTTTCAACAAGGCTTGCTGAACACCTTCGCCTGAAACATCGCGAGTGATGGAGGGGTTTTCGGACTTACGGGTGATTTTGTCGATTTCGTCGATATAAATGATGCCGCGCTCCGCTTTTGCTTTGTCATGCTCCGCATTTTGCAGCAGTTTTTGAATCACGTTTTCAACGTCTTCGCCTACATAGCCAGCTTCCGTCAGGGTGGTGGCATCCGCGATGGCAAACGGTACTTTCAAGGTGCGTGCCAAGGTTTGGGCCAGCAAGGTTTTGCCAGAGCCGGTGGGGCCAATCAACAAAATATTGCTTTTTGACAATTCAACATCGGTGTTGTCTTTGCCTTGGTAAATGCGTTTGTAATGATTGTAAACCGCAACGGCCAAGGTTTTGCGTGCTTGTTCTTGACCAATCACATAGTTTTGTAAATTTTTGTCGATTTCTTTTGGAGTGGGCAAGACAGGCGCATCATCCACCCCGTCTTTTGCAGAAGTGGCCCCTCCAATGGCGGCTGCACTGGCCAAACCTTCTTTGATAATCTCGTCACACATGTGGACGCATTCATCACAAATATAAGCATCGGGACCCGACACCAATTTTTTGACCTCGGCCTCAGAACGGCCGCAGAAAGAACAAAACAACAAGCGGCCTTTTTTGCCGCCGCTTTCTTTTTTACTCATTTTTTGCCTACTTCTTGCTGGTTGAGATATTCGCGCGTTTTTCGAAAATGGCATCGATCAGGCCATATTTTTTGGCCTCTTCGGCATCCATAAAATTGTCGCGATCGGTGTCACGAGTGATCGTCTTCAGATCTTGCCCTGTGTGTTTGGCCAAGACATGATTCAACATGCCTTTGATTTTCATAGTATGTCGAGCATGAATTTCGATGTCCGATGCCTGACCTTGAAACCCACCCAAAGGTTGGTGAATCATGACGGAGGCATTGGGCAGGGCGTAACGTTTACCTTTTGCCCCTGCAGCCAAAATCACAGCGCCCATGCTGGCCGCTTGGCCTAAACAAATTGTGCTGACATCCGGCTTAATAAATTGCATAGTATCGTAAATCGACATGCCTGCAGTCACTACTCCGCCGGGGGAGTTGATGTACAAGCTGATGTCTTTGTCAGGATTTTCAGCTTCCAAAAACAAAAGCTGGGCCACAATCAAATTGGCCATGATGTCATCCACGGGGCCCACCATGAAAATTACGCGTTCTTTCAAGAGACGGGAATAAATGTCATAGGCGCGTTCACCGCGACCTGTCTGCTCCACCACCATGGGGACTAAATTGGCTTGTTCATCCACGTCTCAATTCTCCTCTATTGTGTTGTTTTAAGCCTGGGGCAAAATATTGGCCATTGCTTTGGCATTGTGGCCCATAACTTCTTCAAAGCTTTTGATTTCTTCTTTCACTTTTGCGAGTTCCAGGACTTTATCAACCACTTGCTCTTCCAAAACGACTTGCTCGATTTCGGCCATTCGCTCTTTGTGTTGGAAAAACATTTTTACGATTTCATCGGGGTTTTCGTAAATCGACGCCATTTTCTCAACCATTATTTTGACACGATCAGGATCCACTTTCAGCTGGAACTGCTCAATGATGCGATTCATGATGAGCCCCAAAGCAACGCGTTTTTCCGCTTCTTCTTTAAAAAGTGCGGTGGGCAAAACGGATGCGGGTTTTTGACCCCAAGATTTCATGCGCTCTGCAGCCGCTTTGGACAGGCGTTCTGCTTCCTCTTCAACCAAGGCGCTGGGCAATTCCACTTGATTGTGTGTGCGCAGGCCTTCAATCACTTGGTCTTTCACTTTCGCTTTCAGGGCAAAATCCAATTCACGTTCCATATTGGCGCGGACTTCTTTCATAAGCGCATCCACAGATTCCAATTGGAATAATTTTGCAAAGTCATCATTCACTGCGGGCAGCTGTGCGGTTTCAACACCCTTCACTTTTATTTTGAATACGACTGGAGCACCCGCTAAATCGGCCACGTGATAATCAGCAGGGAAGCTGATGTTCATGTCAAATGCTTCTCCTTCTTTTTTGCCGATCAAGGCGTCTTCAAATCCAGGAATCATCATCTTGCTGCCAATCACAATGCGGAAATCTTCTGCTTTTCCGCCCGCAAATGCTTCATCCCCTTTAAACCCTTCAAAATCAATCAGAAGGCGATCGCCTTCTTTCGATGCGTGTTCTGACTTGACCCATTCAGTGTGTTGTTTACGGAGATTGTCCAGCATCATTTGTTCATCTTTGTCCGTGATCTCAGCTTGAACACGAACTACTTCCAGATCTGCCAAACCTTGGACTTCAAACTCAGGGAAGACTTCCACTTCGATTTTGAAAGAAAGATCACCCTTTGCAGAGGATTCATCCACCGTCACTTTCGGCATGCCCGCAGGCTTTAATTTAAATTCAGTAATGACTTGTCCGTAAGCGGTTTCAATGGCTTTGGAAATCACTTCTCCACGAATCGACTCCCCAAATTGCTGACGCAGCACATGGGCAGGCACTTTCCCTGGACGAAACCCTGGAAGGCGCGCCTGTCCTGAAATTTCCTTCAATTTTTTATCCATTGCAGAATCAATCTCTGCTTTCGGGGTGATGACCTCTACAACACGCTTAATCCCTTCATTGACTGCCAGCTTTACCGCCATTTTCTTATCCTTTTATACATTATTGAGACCAAAAAGAGCGGCAATTTTATCACCCCTCTTTTTAAATGTCGAGCTCACAAAAAAATTGTGTTAGAATGCGCGCTCTTCGTTGTCATCTTAAGGCCGCAGTGATTTCTCGAAAAGCACGTCACAAAGCTCGCACCTTCGCGATTCAGGCCTTGTATCAATGGCATTACAATCACACGGATGACCTTGCCCTTATTACGGAATTTCAGGCACGAAATGACTATCATACCTATGTAGACTGGGATTTGTTTATCGATCTGATCAAAGGGGTTGTGCCTGACCCAACGGCCATCGATGCACAAATTGTTGAAAAAGCAGGACGTCCTTTGAAAGAAATTAATCCAACAGAAGTGGCCATATTGCGCGCCGCCTCAGCGGAATTAAAGGGGCGGCTTGATGTGCCTTATCAAGTGGTATTGTCAGAATATGTGGATTTGGCAGAGGAATTTGGCGCAACGGAAGCCCATCAATTTATCAATGCGGTGCTGGATTGTTTAAGCAAAGACTATCGCCCCCTCGAACAAGGAGCTAAGAAATGACCCCTGAAAAACGTAAAAAGCCAAAATTGACCTTACTGCAAATTTTTAGTCTCGTCATCATTTTGGGCGTGATTTTAACGGCCGGACACCAGTTCCACTGGTACTAATTCCGGAGCGGCTTTCCAGTTTCCAGCATCGCTTGCACGCGCGCCTGGGTTTTGTCATTTTGCACCAATTTCAAAAACGCTTGGCGTTCTAAGTGAAGCAACCAGTGTGCGTCGACGGTACAGGGGTCGACTTTTCCACCACATAAAACTTCTGCCAGCAATTCGGCAATCGTGGCGTCATAGTCTGTCGCAAAACCACCGACCTTCAAATTGGTGAGCATGCCCATCATGTTTCCAAAGGCAGGCAAACCTTGCACGACGATAGGCTCTTCACGCACGGGGGTAAAGGGTTTGGCCGTCAGTGCATGCAGTTCTTTAGTTGCGACATACAGCAGCTCATTGGGATTCATGATGATGACATCGTCTGGACGCAGATAGCCCATTTCTTTTGCCTGATAAGCACTTTTGGCCACTTCGGCCATGCCGATTTGTTTGAAATATTGCAACAAAGCTTCTTTGGGATTGGCGCTTTTACTGGCGCGATAAGCCATTTCTTTACTGCCACAGGCGCCGGGGATGATGCCCACACCGACTTCGACCAAGCCCATATACGTTTCCAAAGCCGCCACCACTTTGTGGGTGTGCATGGCCAATTCGCAACCGCCGCCAAAAACATAACCACGAACTGCCGCCACCACAGGGACTTTGCTATAACGCATCGACAACACTGTATTCTGAAAGAGAACGAGGGTTTCTGTCAGCGCTTCGACCCCCCCCAGCATAAATTTGCCAGCCAAATTCATGAGATCAGCCCCGGCGCTAAAATTTTCTTGCCCTTTTTGCCAGAGGATCAAACCTTGATAAGCGGTCTCCGCCAGTGTTTTCGCTTGGTTTAAAGCTTCCAATACAGGGTCACTGATGGTGCCTAACTTGGTTTTGAAGCTTAAAACCAATGCATCTTCATGTTCCCAAGCATAAGCGCCATCATTTTCAAAAACAATCTTCGGTGATGTGGGAACGGCTTGCCGCTTGTAAACAGGAAGCTTCAAATGGGCTGGCAAAGCCTCGCACCCCTCGGGATAATGAGGCAAGCCCAGTGTTTTCCACAATTCAAAAATGCCTTGTTTCCAGCCAAACCCAAACTTGAGTGCGCGGTCCACCTCAATCGTCGACCCTGAAATTTCATCCAAATGCGCACCTGAATAGGCAAAAAAATCAGTGAATAGGCGATAGAGAAATTGGGCCTCAGGCAATGAATTGTCTTTTAACTGAGACCACACACCCGACAAGCCTTCTTTTTTTAAGATTTTTACAAAATCTGGATTCGCTTTTTTGAGGGCCAAGCGATAATTTTTGTCAGCGATGTCCCAAACCATCAGGCCCGCAGCAGTTTTTTCATAAATCCCTTTTTTGGTTTTGGCCCCCAAAGCGCCTTGCTTGATTAAACCTTCAAGCCAAGAAGGCAAGACTTCATCCATACTCGCCACAACGTGGGACAGCACATCGAGACCCACCACATCCAGGGTCCGGCAGGTGCCCGACTTGGGGCGGCCAATCAATTTTCCAGTTAGTTCATCCACCACTTCCAGGGGAATGTTGAGCTGCTCTGCATGGCTCAAGGTGGAGAGCAGACCAAACACCCCCAGGCGATTGGCAATAAAATTGGGCGTGTCTTTGGCGCGGACCACTTCCTTGCCGAGATAAGACACCAAAAAGCTTTCAAGCTGATTCAATAAATTCGAGTCGGTTTTGGCATGCGCAATCAACTCGACCAAGGGCAAATAACGCGGCGGATTGAAAAAGTGCATGCCCAAAAATCGCGGCTGCATTGCTTTTGGCAAGACAGCCGCCAGTTTTTCAATAGACAGCCCCGAGGTATTGCTGGCAAGCAGGGCATCCGCTCTCAAGAACGGCATGATTTTTTTAAATAAATCCGCTTTAAGCGCAAGGTCTTCCAGCACCGCTTCGATCACCACATCACATTGACTGAGGCAAGCCAGGTCATCTTCCAGATTTTTGGGGACAATAAACTCCACAAAACGCCGTGATGCGAGCGGTGCGGGTTCCATTTTCAATAATTTTGCCCGCCCCGCCTCACTCACATTGTGCCCGCTTTGTTTCAAATCAAACAAAAAGACCGAAAACCCCGCATTGGCCAACTGCCCAGCGATTTGTGCACCCATCGTGCCTGCGCCGATGACGGCGAATTGTGTGATGTGCATGATACGACTCCTCCCCTTCAGTGAGCCAAAGGGGTATCGCATGTTGAATACCCTTTTTGTTTAAACCAGAAATTGTCATTCTAACTCAGAATGTTACACTACATAGAATCCCCCCACAACACCTCAGCCTATACTTTTCCTCCACGATCCTGCACAATGCCCTCTTCAAAAATAAAGAGACTGCCATGTCCTTGGATGCGATTCGGGAGCTGATTCGGAGTGATTTGGCAGAAACAGACACCCTGATTCGAAACAGCTTACATTCTGATGTGGAAGTCATTCAGCAGATTGGGGAATATGTTTTTCAAAGTGGCGGCAAGCGATCGCGCTTGATATTAACTTTACTTGCCAGCAAAGCCTGTGGATTGGAGGGGGACGCACCCCCTATTTTGGGGGCTATTTTGGAGATGATCCACACTGCGACCCTCCTTCATGACGATGTCATTGACGCCTCCGACATGCGTCGCGGACGGAAGACAGCAAATACGATTTATGGCAATACAGCCACCATTTTGTCAGGAGACTTTTTGTATTCTCGCTCGTTTGAACTCATGGTGAAATTAAACAGCATCCCTGTTCTGCAAGCGCTGGCTAATGCTTCCAACAAAATTGCAGAAGGCGAGATGTTACAGCTTCAAAGTTGCCATCGGGTGGATGTGAAAGAGGCCGATTATTTGAAAGTGCTGGAGTACAAAACAGCGACTTTGTTTGAAGCCGCTGCAAAAATTCCTGCCTTGCTTGTAGGGGCCCCCCCAGCGATTTATCAGGCTTTGGAGCGCTATGGCAATCATCTTGGCATTGCCTTTCAAGTGCAAGATGATTTGCTGGATTACACCAGCGCCTCCACCGATATGGGCAAAAACCCAGGCGATGATTTGGCAGAAGGCAAAATGACCTTGCCTTTGATGTTTGCGAAAGAGACGGCCTCTCATGCCGAGCAAGAAATCATACGCCACGCCATTATTCATGGTGATATTTCAGCTTTGCCGCATATTATCGACATCATTCACAAAACAGGCAGCATCGAGCGAGTCCAAAATTACGCCCGCCATCTGATTGACGAGGCCAAAAACGCCCTTGCGATCCTCCCCCAAAATGAGTATGTGAAGGCTTTATGCAATTTTGCTGACTTGGCCATCGAGCGGAATGCCTAGAGTTGATCCGGTGATCTGTCACAGCTTGAGAAGCATACCCATGCACTGAACCAAGGCAATGTGGTCGCAGCACAATTTATATGATCACCAAAATGACATAAACGCATTTCGTGATCCGTTTTTCATTGACAAAACGGATCACCAGAATTACATTGACGCAATTCGAAAACAGG
>CAYGFJ010000080.1:0-6918 GCA_964349115.1 uncultured Francisellaceae bacterium | reverse complement strand
TGCTGTCATTTATGGCGCAGGCAAGCCTGCAGAGTCCTTGACCCTGCAACATAATAAAATTTTTCATGCCTTGGAGCATGAAGCGGTTTACTCTTCCATTTTGGATGTAAAGATTGATGGAAAAGTGCAGCAAGCCGTATTGAAAGACCTACAACGACATGCCTACAAACCCAAAATTCTTCATGTGGATTTTTTGCGTGTGGATGCCAACACTGAGATTCATGTCCATGTTCCCCTTCACTTTACGGGTGAGTCACCTGCTGCGAAGGCAGGAGGGGTGATCACCCATCTGGTCAATGAAGTTGAAGTGGTGTGCTTGCCCAAGCATTTGCCCGAGTATATCAGTGTTGATTTGACCGGTTTGCAATTGGATCAAACCATTCATTTGTCCGAAATAACCCTTCCAGAAGGCGTTAAATTGGCACAACTGCTCCATGACAACGACATGGGTATTGTCAATATTCATCTGCCACGTGCTGCGAAGGAAGATGATGATGCCCCTGCTGAAACGTCCGCTGAAGTGCCCACCGTTGCTGAGACTGAATCGAAAGACGAAGGCACTGAAGAGGCCAAGTAATTTTGATCAAATTGATCGTCGGCTTAGGCAATCCAGGTCCCGAATATGCCAAAACGCGGCATAACGCGGGGGCCTGGTTTGTTGAAGAGGCAGTGCTTGCCCATCATCTGACCCTCCGTTTGGAAAAGCGTTTTCACATGATGTATGCCGAACAAGATTCTCCCCAGGGAAAAATCTTCTTTGCAGTGCCCACAACCTACATGAATGAAAGCGGTTTAGCCGTCAGCAGCTTTGCAAAATTCTACCACATCCATCCTGAAGAAATTCTCGTCGTCCATGATGAATTGGACTTTTCTCCTGGTGAGGTTAAGCTGAAAATTGGTGGTGGTCACGGGGGCCACAATGGTCTCCGCGATATCTTGGCTCATCTGGGTTCAGCTGATTTTTACCGCCTGCGCATTGGCATCGGTCACCCGGGTCATCGTGACAAAGTGGTGGGCTATGTTCTGCATGCGCCCTCATCCGATGACAAAATTGACATTGCCCGAAGCATCGATCGGGCCCTTGATGTGCTGCCAGAAATTTTGGCTGGCGATTTGGCCAAAGCGATGAAAGATTTGCATACTGAAGCTTGAAATAACATATACACGTGTGATATGATGCGTTAACCTCAAGTGAATGGAGAATATATGCATTTTAATATCTATGTTGACCAGCTCTTGGGGCAGCGCTTGACAGAATGTGCAGTTGAGCGTGGAGTTACAAGAAATCGTTTGATTCGTGAAGCTTTACAGTGCTTTGTTTCGGAGAATAAGCAGGGGTGGCCAGCCCAAATTCTTGATTTTGAAGGGGTCCCTGATTTTCCAGCCTTTGAGCTTAATCGCGCTGAATTACTGATGATGGCAGAGGATCCATTGGCATGAAGTACTTGCTGGACACGTGTACCATCAGCCATTTTATAAAAGGACACTCTTCTATTTCAGCACAGCTGAAGGCCTGTGTGCCTCAGATTTTGTGTGTATCTGCCATTACCGTGATGGAAATTGAATACGGATTGAGGTTAAATTCAGAGCGTGCTCGCCTGATTAATCCTGTTCTGGAGACTTTATTTTCCTGTATCCACACACTCTCTTTTGAGATAAAAGAAGCCCTCGTAGCAGGAGCAATCCGTGCAGAACTTAAAAAACAGGGCACGCCCGTTGGGCCTTTTGATTTGCTCATTGCAGCGCAGGCCATTGAAAGGGGTTTGGTTTTAGTGACTCAAAATACAAAAGAATTTTCACGCATTCCAGGCTTGGTTCTGGAAGACTGGCAATAGGAAAAACATTATGCAATTTCAGCTCTTAAAAGAATCCGGTGCCGCCCGCAGAGGGCAAGTTATCTTTAAGCGGGGCGTCATTGAGACGCCAACGTTTATGCCAGTGGGGACGTATGGATCGGTCAAAGGCGTGACGCGGGAAGAGCTGGAGGTGCTGGGGGCTCAGATTATTTTGGGCAATACCTTTCATTTGATGCTGCGGCCAGGCACGGAGGTCATTAAGGCGCATGGCGACTTGCATGACTTTATCAACTGGCCTTATCCCATTTTGACGGATTCAGGTGGGTTTCAGGTGTTTAGTTTGGGTGCGTTGCGCAAATTGAAAGAAGAAGGGGTCTACTTCAACTCTCCCGTCGATGGGGCGCGGATATTTTTAAGTCCTGAGATTTCGATGCAGGTTCAGCGGGATTTAGGCTCAGACATTGTCATGGTGTTTGATGAATGTACGCCTTATCCCGCCACAGAAACCGAGGCACGGATTTCGATGGAGCTGTCTTTGCGCTGGGCAAAGCGAAGCAAAATCGCCCACGAAGGCAATGAAAGTGCGCTGTTTGGGATTGTGCAAGGCGGGATGTACGAACATCTTCGCGATGTATCTTTAGCGGGGCTGGTCGACATTGGCTTTGATGGCTATGCCATTGGAGGGCTTTCAGTGGGTGAGCCCAAAGCAATGATGATGGATACCTTAAGCGCCTTGATGCCCAAAATGCCCAAACACCATCCCCATTATTTGATGGGCGTGGGGACGCCAGCGGATCTGGTGGAGTGTGTTGCTTTGGGTGTGGATCTTTTCGATTGCGTCATGCCGACGCGCAATGCCCGCAATGGTCATCTTTTTGTGAGAGAAGGCGTTATTCGCATTCGCAACAGCCGTTTTAAAACAGACACTGGGCCTGTGGACGAAGCCTGCAGTTGCTACACCTGCAAGAATTATTCCCGTGCTTATCTTCACCACTTAGATCGCTGCGGGGAAATGCTGGGTCCGCGCTTGAATACCATTCACAATCTTCATTACTATCAAGACTTAATGAGGGAGATCCGCACAGCTATTGAGGAGGAGCGCTTTCTTGAGTTTAGGAAGGCGTTTTATCAGGTGCGTGTTCAATCCTAGAGTGATCTAGGTTATTCATCAGCTTCGCCTCCATCTGATTCTAGATCCACAATGTCATCATCCACTTCCAATGCATCAACGCGTTCTAGGCTGACGAGCTCTTCGCCTTCACCCAAATTGATCAGACGGACGCCTTGAGTGGCGCGACCGATTTGGGAGATTTCGGAGACGCGGGTGCGGACCAGGACGCCACCGCTCGTGATCAGCATGATTTCATCTTCAGAAACGACGGGGATAGCGCCGATGACTTTGCCGTTGCGATCACTGGTTTGGATGGACATGACGCCTTGGGCGCCGCGTTTTGAGAAGCGGTATTCAGTGACGGCAGTGCGTTTTCCGTAGCCGTGAATGGTGGCAGTTAAGATATCCATTTGATCATTTTTGACAACAATTAAAGAGACTACTTTTTGCTTGGGTTGGAGAGTCATGCCGCGAACACCGCGAGCGCCACGGCCCATTGCGCGAACATCTGCTTCAGGGAAGCGAACGGCTTTTCCACCGTCAGAAAACAACATCATTTCTTTTGTGCCATCAGTAATGGCCACGCCAATCAAGTGATCACCTTCGTCCAATTCAACAGCGCGGATGCCATTGGTTCTGGGGCGTGAAAAGGCAGACAGGGCCGTCTTTTTGACTGTGCCCATTTCGGTTGCCATAAAGACAAAGTGTTCATCATCAAAATGACGCACGCCTAAGAGCGCCGTGATTTTTTCGTTTTCAGCCAGGGGCAGCAAATTGTTGATCGGCCTGCCGCGTGAATTGCGTCCGGCTTGGGGCAGGGTGTACACCTTTGCCCAATACAATTGGCCTAGATTCGAGAAACAGAGGAGGTAGTCATGAGAGCTGGCCACCACCAATTTTTCGACATAATCTTCTTCTTTCAAAGCAGTGGCTGCTTTGCCACGACCGCCGCGACGTTGGGCCTCGTAAGTTGATACCGATTGAGACTTGATATACCCTTCGCTCGACAAAGTGACCACGCGGTCTTCTTCAGGGATCAGGTCTTCCATGTCAATATCGCCTTCAGCATCGGTGATTTGCGTGCGACGTTCATCGCCAAACTGACTGCGAATGGCTTGTAAATCTTCGCGAATCACTTCAAACAAGCGGGAAACATTGCCCAAAATCTCAAGATGGCCTTCGATTTCAGTCAAGAGGCCTTTGTATTCTTCAAAAATCTTGTCTTGCTCAAGACCCGTCAAGCGTTGCAGGCGCAATTCTAGTATCGCATCCACTTGCGCAATCGACAGGCGGTATTCACTGGGAGATTGCAAGCCAAAGTGCACAAGCAAGCCTTCGGGGCGGGCAATGTCGACGCCTGTTTTTTGCAGCAAAGCCACAACTGTGCCAGGGTTCCAAATTTTGTCGAGCAAGGCCGCTTTGGCTGCTGAAGGCTCACGTGAGCTTTTAATCAAGGCAATCATTTCATCGATGTTGTTCAAAGCAACACCCAGCCCTTCCAAAAGATGGGCGCGCTCACGGGCCTTTTTCAATTCATACATGGTGCGGCGGGTGACGACTTCTTGGCGATGCTCAATAAATGCCACCAAAATTTGCTTTAAATTCAAGGTGCGCGGCTGACCATCCACCAAAGCAACGGTGTTGATCCCAAAGGAGTTTTGCATCTGCGTTTGAGTAAAGAGATGGTTTAGCAAGACTTCGGTCATCTCCCCTTTTTTCACTTCAATCACAATGCGCATGCCGTCTTTGTCAGACTCGTCGCGCATTTCAGTGATGCCTTCGATTTTCTTCTCTTTGACCAGGTCGGCAATTTTTTCAATCAAGCGGGCTTTGTTCACTTGATAAGGCAATTCAGTGACGATGATCGAATCTTTATGGGTGCGTTCGTCAGTTTCAATATGAGTTTTGGCGCGGATGACAACGGAACCGCGGCCGGTCAAGTACGCGCTTAAAATGCCTGAGCGCCCATAAATAGTGCCGGCGGTGGGGAAGTCAGGACCAGGAATAAATTGCAGCAAGTCTTGCACTTCCAAGCTGGGATTGTCGATCAAGGCCAAACAGGCATCGATGACTTCTGTCAAATTATGAGGAGGAATATTGGTGGCCATCCCGACTGCAATCCCTGAGCTACCATTGATTAAAAGGTTGGGAACGCGGGTGGGAAGCACCGCGGGAATCATTTCGGTTTCATCATAATTGGGAACAAAATCAACCGTTTCTTTGTCCAAATCTTCCATCAGCGCATGAGCAAACTGGGAAAGACGAATTTCGGTATACCGCATGGCCGCGGGGGAATCTCCATCCACCGAGCCGAAGTTTCCCTGGCCATCGACCAGCAAATACCGCATTGAAAAATCCTGGGCCATCCGAACAATGGTGTCATACACCGCAGTGTCGCCATGGGGATGGTATTTACCGATGACGTCCCCCACGATCCGCGCCGATTTTTTGTAAGGCTTGTTCCAGTCGTTGGAGAGTTCACGCATGGCAAACAAAACACGGCGATGGACAGGCTTTAAGCCATCACGTACATCAGGCAGGGCCCGCCCTACAATCACACTCATGGCATAATCGAGATAAGATTTTTTGAGTTCTTCCTCAATGTTGATTTGAGTGACTTCGCGCGCAAAGGATCCCATCAAGACTTCCTATTTTTGAAAACCCGCGATTGTACCATAGAAAGCCCTATTTACTTCAAGTGCGAGAGCCCCTATAATCGGCCCTTCATCAAAAAAAGGGGGTTCATTGTGGCAACAGTCAATACCAACGAGTTTAAAGGCGGTGTCAAGATTTTATTGGACAATCAGCCCTACAATATTATTGAAAATGAATTTGTAAAACCCGGCAAGGGTCAGGCCTTTAACCGCGTCAAAATTCGCAATTTGATTAACGGCCGCGTGATTGAACGCACCTTCAAATCAGGGGACACCGTTGAGGCCGCTGAAGTCGGTGATCTGGACGTACAATACCTCTACAACGATGGCCAATTTTATCACTTCATGCACCCTGAAACCTTTGAGCAATATCAAGTGAATGCTGAAGTCTTGGGGGATGGCGTGAAATGGTTGATGGAGCAAGGAGAGTGCATTCTCACTTTGTGGAATGGCTCGCCTTTGACGATCACTCCTCCCAATTTTATTGAAGCCAAAATCGTTGACACTGATCCTGGCTTAAAAGGCGATACCTCTGGCGGTGGCGGAAAGCCCGCAACACTTGAAACCGGTGCAGTGGTCAGAGTACCCTTGTTTCTGCAAATTGGTGAAGTCGTTCGCGTCGACACCCGGACTGGCGATTATCTCGCTCGTGTCAGTAAATAATTCTGCTTTTGCGCCGACAGCGCCGCTGTCCTCTCTCATTTTACGGGCTCGCGTTCTGGAAAGGACGCGGGCCTTTTTTCATCAGCGAGCCGTTCTTGAAGTGGACACCCCTATTTTGGGCCTAGCGCCGGTGACTGACCCTTATCTTTCTGCCTTAAAAACTCGGATGTCGCATTTTAAAAATCAGGATTTTTATCTCCAAACTTCACCTGAATATTATTTAAAGCGCTTGATTGCGGCTTATCCCATCTCGATGTATCAGCTGGGAAAAGTCTTTCGCGATGATGAATATGGCGCCCATCATTCTCCAGAGTTCACGATGCTTGAATGGTATCGCATGGGCTTTGATGACAACACCATGATGAATGAAATCGCAGATTTGCTTCATTTCCTCTGGGCCTTTGTTGCTCCCGCGCAGGCGGGAATTGAGGCCCAACGCCTCTCCTACCGCGAAGCCTTTCAAGAATATCTCGGCATCAACCCCCATCAAGAAACAGAAGCTGTCTTGCAAACCTTAGTCAAAACCCATGCCGGCGCCATTGCTGGCCTGCCTTCTCCCAATCGCGACACCTGCCTCCAGCTGTTGATGTCCGAAGTCATTGAGCCTGCGCTTGCAAAGCGAAATGCCCCAGTCTTCATCTACAACTTTCCAAAATCGCAAGCCGCCCTGGCCCGTTTGAAAATCGACGAAACC
>CAYGFJ010000079.1:0-6956 GCA_964349115.1 uncultured Francisellaceae bacterium | reverse complement strand
TCAAAGTCCTCTCCCTCCAATTGCCTGAAGGCAGTGCTGCATTTCGTCTGGAATGGCAACCTGAACTTAATTTTGAAATCAACACCCAAACCAAACAAATGAAAGAAAAAGACCATTATGAAGTGAGCATTCACTTAAAATGTGTCAACAAATGCAAAGACAAAACCGCTTTTGTGGTCGAGGTCGTCCAAGCAGGTTTGTTCCGCCTGGAAGAAATCAAGGCAGATCTCCTCGAACACACTTTGGCAACCTTCTGCCCCAATATTCTCTATCCTTTTGTGCGTGAAACCGTTGCGGATTTGGTGGTGCGTGCAGGTTTCCCTCAATTGAATCTGGCAGCTGTTAATTTTGAACAGCTCTATCAACAAAGCAAAGCTGATAAGGGCACGATTCAGTGAGTTTTGCCGTCATTGGTGCAGGGTCATGGGGAACGGCCCTCGCCATGGTCTTAGCGCGAAACGGTCACAGCGTTCATCTTTGGGCGAAAGAAAAAGATCACGTTGATGCGATGGAACATGAGCGCCAAAACGCGCGTTATCTTCCCAATCTTACTTTTCCCCCTGCTCTTCACTTGTCGCACTCTTTGTCAGAGGCTGTGTCTAGAAGCGAACATATTTTAATTGCCGTGCCCAGCCACGCCTTTCATGAAGTCATCATCGCTTTGAAATCACATCTCAAACTCGGACAAGGCATCACTTGGGCGACTAAAGGCTTGGACCCCTCTGCACGTTTTTTGCATGAAATTGTCATTGAAGAAACAGGTGATCGCCCGATGGCCCTTTTGACTGGCCCCTCGTTTGCCAAAGAGGTGGCCGAAGGTTTGCCTACCGCCGTGGTGGTGGCCAGCAACAATGAACTTTACAGCACCGCCATTCAAACAATGTTTCGAAGCCCCTACTTTCGGGTCTACCTCAATCACGATCTTCTGGGTGCTGAATTGGGCGGTGCCGTCAAAAATGTATTGGCCCTGGCTGTTGGCATCGCTGAAGGTTTGGGTTTTCGCACCAATACCAAAGCCGCCTTAATGACCCGAGGCCTCGCCGAAATGATGCGTTTGGGTGAAGTGTTGGGTGCCAAACGCGAAACCCTGATGGGCCTCTCCGGCCTGGGCGACCTCATTCTCACCTGTTCTGACACCCAGTCCCGCAATCTACGCTTTGGCATTATGCTGGGCCAGGGCCTGACCCAAGCCGACGCCTGTCACCGTATCGGCCAAGTTGTGGAGTCTATCTCCACTTCTAAACTCCTCCACCAGCTCTGCCAACGCCACGCCATCCGCATGCCCATCAGCGAACTGATCTTTGCCATTCTTCACGAATCCCTACCCTGTGAGCAAGCCATCAAAGCCCTGTTGCATGCTGAGCCTGCAGAAGAATAGATTCTGATGTTACTGTTGTAATGATTGATCGGCTCTGGTATTCTGCTATACACGTATAACAACAGGAAATATCCATGCCCATGCTTGCCATTAGACTTGCTTCTGATATTGATTCCAGATTAGCGCAACTTGCGCAACTCACGGGGCGCACTAAAACCTATTACGCGCGTGAGGCTATTTTAGAATATTTGGGGGATCTTGAAGATTACTACCTGGCTGAAGAACGTCTGAAAACAGACGATCCCAGCAAACATCTCTCACTTGAAGTCATGATGAAACAATATGACTTACACCATTAAGCTTTCAGAAGCGGCACAAAAAGACTTAAAAAAGTTAAACCCACAGATTGCAAAGCGTATTTTACAGGTTTTGTTTGATCGTGTTGCACACCTTGAAGATCCACGCTCCATAGGGGACGCACTGCACGGTGAAGTAATGGGAAAATATTGGAAATATCGCATTGGTGATTATCGTGTCATTAGCCACATTACCGATGCAATGCTTGAAATATTGGTCATTCAAGTTGGCCATCGTCGTGAAGTTTATCGCTAAATCATTCTGGAAAATTTAAATTCCATTGCCTTCAGTTTCAAGCCAAGTGCGGCGATCAGCGGCACGGTTTTTGCTGAGCATCATGTCCATGATGGCAATGGTGTCCTCGGGGGTGTCCAAAGACAATTTGACCAGGCGGCGGGTGTTGCGGGCCATGGTGGTTTCGCGTAGTTGGAGGGGGTTCATTTCCCCCAAGCCTTTGAAACGGAGGACATTGGGTTTGGACTTGTTTTTTTCATTTTCCAGCTTTGTCAAAATGGCGTCGCGTTCGTGGTCGTCTAAGGCGTAGTGGACTTCTTTGCCCGCATCGATGCGAAACAAAGGAGGCATGGCGACAAAAATGTGGCCATCAGTGACCAGGGGGCGGAAGTGTTTTAAGAAGAGAGCGCAGAGGAGGGTGGCGATGTGAGCGCCGTCAGAATCCGCGTCAGCAAGGATGCAGATTTTGCCGTAACGCAAACCCGTCAAGTCGTTGGAATCAGGGTCAACACCGATGGCGACCGCGATGTCGTGGACTTCTTGTGAGCCCAACACTTGAGAGGCATCCACTTCCCAGGTGTTCAAGATTTTTCCCCGCAAGGGCATCACGGCTTGAAATTCTTTGTCACGGGCCTGTTTGGCGGAGCCGCCGGCGGAATCGCCTTCCACCAAAAAGAGCTCCGTGTATTCTGAATTTTGACAGGTGCAATCGGCCAGTTTGCCTGGAAGGGCGGGGCCATTTAAGACTTTTTTCCGTGTAATTTTTTTGTCCGCTTTCAAACGCTTTTGAGCATTGTTGATGGCAAGATCAGCCAGCTGTTCGCCAATGTCAACGTGTTGGTTTAAGAAAAGGCTCAAGGCATCGTGAACGGCACCGGTCACAAAATTGGCGCATTCCCGTGAGGAGAGGCGCTCTTTAGTTTGGCCAGAAAATTGAGGGTCTCGCAATTTGACAGAGAGGACAAAAGCGCAGTCGTTGAAGACGTCTTCAGCAGACAGTTTTACACCACGAGGGAGCAAATTTCGCAATTCACAAAACTGACGCATGGCTTCCAGCACGCCAGAGCGCAGGCCATTGACATGGGTGCCCCCTTGCGCCGTGGGGATTAAATTGACATAGCTCTCCATTGGGATTTCCAAGCCATATTTCTCGCTGATCCAGGAGAGGGCCCAGTCGACGGATTCACCATTTTCTTTAAATTGGCCCGCAACGGGAAAGCTGGGGATGCTTGTGCAATCCGCCACACTTTGCTGGAGATACTCCGCCAAACCTGTTTCAAAATACCAGGTTTCATCTGTGTTGCTGATCTTGTCAATCAGGCGAATCTTGAGCCCTGGCAGCAAAACCGCTTTGGCCCGCAACAATTGTTTTAATCGTGAAACTGCGATTTTGGGTGCGTCAAAGTAAGAGGCATCCGGCCAAAAATGGACAGAGCTTCCGGTGTCTTTTTTTGCCACTTTGTCGATGACGGAAAGTTCGGAGGTTTTGTCGCCGTGGGCGAAATCAATGGCATACAATTCGCCATTGCGTTTGATGCGAACTTCCACTTTGGACGACAGCGCATTGACCACTGAGACGCCCACGCCATGCAAGCCTCCAGAGACTTCATAATGGTCATGACTGAATTTTCCGCCCGCATGCAGCCGGGTCATGATGAGTTCGACCCCAGACACACCTTCTTCCGGATGGATGTCAACGGGCATCCCCCGTCCATCGTCATCGACTTGAACCGAGAGATCCTCATACAAGGTCACAGTAATATTATGCGCAAACCCACCCAGGGCTTCATCCACACTGTTGTCCACCACTTCTTGGACCAAATGATTGGGCCGCGTGGTGTCTGTATACATGCCTGGCCGCCGTTTGACGGGGTCCAAGCCGGTGAGGACTTCAATGGAGGAGGCGTTGTAGGTCATATCAGATATTATCCAGGTTAAGCCAAAGCTTGATGATTTGGATGAGTTCTTGTTGTTTTTGCATGGGCAGTACACCGATGACTGTCCTGACTTTATCGTATTTTACCGCAGTCATTTTATCCACCATGATTTGAGAAATGGTTTGTAATCCATTATCTTGATCGGGCAATAATGTGGGTCTAAATATAATCTCTTTTTGCACCTTGGATGTAATGGGGCAGACTACAATGCTGCTTGAAACATTATGGTTAAAAGCACTATTTTGAATGACCACACAAGGGCGTGGCTTTCCATAATCACCAGACAGGGTGCATAACACAATATCAAATTGATCGATCATTCTTGTCATACCCAATCCGAGTCATCAAAAGCAGCTTCCCAGAATGCTTCTTCCTCTGCGTCTGTTTTGCAATTTGTGCTTTGTAAAAATGCAATGTCCTTTATCACTTGTTGAATCAAGTGTTCTCGTTGATTCCTTTTTAAAAATTCCTCTACTGCCTTTTCAATCACCCAGTTGATACCATGACCTAAGTCATGAGAAACGGATTCTAGCTCCTGTCGCAAATGAGGCTTTATTCTGATACTTGTCGTCACGCCTAAACTCATGATTCTGTCTCCAAAACATCAATGCAACACATTGTATTGCATTATGAAGTTGCATGCAAGGCCATCAAAATATTGAGGGCGGAGTAAAGTTGAAAATCACGGTAAAAAGCATTTTGACCATCCAGGGGGGCCTCTTTGGTGTCAGTGTTGCCATTGGCGATTTGTTGGAGACTTTGGCCTGGGTTGTCATCTGTTTTGCTTTTTGAAATCGAGAGATCTTCTGGGTGATTGCTGTCGCCATCCAGGTGATCAATCAAATCGCCTTCGCGGATCACGTCGTTGTCCAAGGGTTTTACAGTGTCAGGGATGCTGTAGCTGTTGACTTTGACATCGGGGGAAATGCCAAGGGCTTGGATCGAGCGGCCATCTGGGGTGTAGTATAAAGCGGTGGTCAGTTTGATGGCCGTTTCATCACCGGGGAGGGGGAAAACGGTTTGCACCGAGCCCTTGCCAAAAGAACGAATGCCCACCAAAATTGCGCGATGATAATCTTGTAAAGCGCCTGAGACAATTTCAGCGGCAGAGGCCGTGCCGGAATTGATCAAGACCACCATGGGCAAGCCGTAAAATAAGTCTGACCCAGTGACATAGCCAGTGTATTGCGATTGTGGGAAGCGGCCTTTGGTGTAGACGACAGGCTTGTTTGCGCCGATTTTGCTTGCGTCTAAAAAGAGGTTGGCCACATCCACTGAGGCGGTGACCACTCCACCCGGATTGTTGCGCAAATCAAGAATCACGCCGTAAATTGGGGTTTTTGTTGTTTTCTGTAAATCCAAAATGGCTTGTTTCAAATGAGCACCCGTATCGCCTTCGAACATCGAAACACGCAGATAGGCATAGTGATCATCAAATAGCTGGGTGCGGACGTCTTTTAATTTAATGCTGTCGCGAGTCATGGTGAAGGTGAGGGGGGCCTCTTCGCCTTTCCGGATGACGGTCAGGGTGATTTTCTCGCCCTTCTTGCCGCGCATCATGTTCATGGCTTTGGTCAAAGACATGCCTTCCACCGCAACACCATTGATTTTGACGATATAGTCACCGGCTTTGACCCCAGCCTTGTCAGCGGGGGAATCATCGATGGGGCTGATCACCAAAATGGCCCCATTGGCGGCTGTGATTTCAACACCCAAACCTGAGAATTCGCCTGAAGTCATGGTTTTCAAATCTTGAAAATCTTCTTTGTCCAAATAGGCTGAGTGGGGATCCAAATTGGAGAGCATGCCTCGTGCTGCATCTTCAGTGATGGTGTTATCTGAAATGGGGTTCACATAAAATTGACGAATCGCCTGAAGTGTTGTGCCAAACAAAAAGACATTGTCCTGGGACAGGGGGGCAATGACTTCGGAGTCTGCTGCTTTGGAAGGCGCAAATTGATCGGTGTCAGTATTAAAGTCAGCATAGACAACACTTGAAAATAACAGCGCCGCAATCAAAGCGGGGAGGCAAAATCGTTTCATTATGATCCTTGTGGTTTGAAGAGAAGGCGACCGGTCATTTCAGCAGGAATAGGCAGGCCCATCAAGTGGAGCATTGTGGGTGCGACATCTGACAATACCCCATCTTGATGCAAAACGGTTGCCTTGCGACCCACGTAAATCAATGGGACAGGGTCCGTCGTGTGTGCGGTGTGGGGCTGATGGGTGGTTTCATCCATCATTTTTTCGGCATTGCCGTGATCGGCGGTGATCAAGGCCTCTCCCCCTGCAATTTTGATGGCTTCGATGACACGGGATAAGCAGGCATCCAAGGTTTCAATCGCTGATACCGTCGCTTTAAAATTGCCAGTATGGCCCACCATGTCTGCATTGGCATAATTACAGATGATGGCGTCATATTGATGACTTTGAATGGCCTCGATCAATTTGTCTGTGACTTCAGGAGCGCTCATTTCAGGTTGTAAATCATAAGTCGCGACTTTTGGGGAGGGCACCAGAATACGGTCTTCATGTTCGAAAGGCGTTTCACGGCCGCCGTTGAAAAAGAAGGTGACATGGGCATATTTTTCAGTTTCAGCAATTCGCAATTGGGTTTTGCCCAGATGGGCCAAGTATTCGCCCATCACATTATTGAGGCTTTGCGGGGGGTAGGCGACGCTGACGGGCAGGTCTTTTTCATATTCTGTCAGGGTGACAAAATCCTGAAGTGCAATTTTGGCACCACGCTCGAAATGGGTGAAGGAGTCATCCATAAAAGCATGGGTGAGTTCACGCGCGCGGTCCGAACGGAAGTTCATGAAAATGACGACATCATTGTCTTGAATAGCTTGTCCGCCGGTGATAACGGTGGCTTTGACAAATTCGTCGGTTTCACCGCGGGCATACGCGGATTCCAGTGCACTGATGGCTGTTTCAGTCACGACCACCGCTTTTTCTTGGGTGAGCAGCGCATAAGCTTGGGACACCCGATCCCAGCGTTGATCGCGGTCCATGGCATAATAGCGGCCAATGATCGATGCAATCTGCCCCAGCTTTTTACTCCGAAGCAAAGCATCAAAGTGTTCAAGCGAGGGGAGGGCGCTTTTGGG
>CAYGFJ010000078.1:0-6957 GCA_964349115.1 uncultured Francisellaceae bacterium | reverse complement strand
GCACCCAGCAATTCTAAAGGGAAGGCAATGTTTTGCGCGACCGTCCGGGAGGACAGCAAATTAAAATGCTGGAAGATCATGCCGATCTGGCGACGCGCCTGACGCAATGCCGCTGGATTCAAACTTGTTAAATTGAGCCCATTGACCACCACTTCACCGGAACTAGGCGGTTCCAGCAGATTGACACAACGGATCAAAGTGCTTTTTCCTGCGCCTGAGGGACCCATCACGCCGTAGATCTCACCTTGTGCAACAGTGAGGGAAATATTTTTTAAGGCCAGCAATGAACCCTTCAGTGTGTCATAGGTTTTATGGACATTGATGAGTTCAATCATTTAACGATCCCTGATCCATTTCAATAAGACAACTGAGACCAAAAGATACAGGGGCAAAGCGCTTAGCGCAAGGCGGTAATCTTGTGCTGTAAAGACATGCACTCCATTCATTATCGCGCCATTCCAGCGCAGGTCCAAAAACTTGCCCAGTAGGGGCTCGGTGAAAGACCCAAAAATAGAATCGCCGCTGTTGATCATGGCAATCACAGTGGCGGCCATCATGACGGAATTGCTACGCGTTCCCACTGCAAAGCACAACATGAAGGCCCCAATGCCAAAACCAAAGAGAAAGAGCAGGCAGCACAATACAGTCATGGGCAAGGCTGACGCATAGATCACCGTACTAATGCTTGCAAAAGCCAGAATATTGCCAAAGAGCATGACCTGCTTTGGATTGTTCATGCGGTCAGCACACAGTCCCAACAGGGGCGCTCCCACGGCCAATCCCAGAAAAGAAAAGGAGATCACACTGCCAGCCCCAGTTTCACTTAAGTGATGGACGGTTTTGAGAAAAGGGTTGCCCCACAATCCTCCAAATACAGCGATCGGCGTAAAAGTGAGCCCACTGTACAAAGTGAGCAACCAGTTTTGTTTACGACGCAAGACTGTCCATACCTCTTTGAAGGAAAGACCAAACTTCTCCCCCTGAGTTTCGATGTGATGGGGATTTTTATTGCGAACAAGCAGCCAAAACACCAAGGCTAAAACGATGCCGCCCATGCCAACGCCTGAGATCGTCGAGCGCCAGCCATTGTGATTGACCAAAATGGCCAAAGGGGCCACACCAAAAATGGCGCCCATCATGGCAGCAGTGGCTAAGAGTCCGCTCACAAAAGCGAAGTACTTTGAGCTGGAAAACCAAGTGGCAGTATTTTTAAGATAGCAGACCGTTGCAAACGCAGAGCCCACACCCATCAGCATTCTTGCAAACTCTGCAACCCCGAGTGAAGTGGTTCGTGCAAACAACAATGCGCCCAATCCCCCCACCAGAATGGCGATGGCTGAAAGCGTTCGTGCGCCATACTTATCCAACAAAACGCCTACAAAGATCTGAGTGACCAAATAGGCATAAAAATAATTGGCTGCCAAATTGCCCAAGGCCGTACCATCCAGATGAAATTCCCCCATCAACTGTGTGGTGATGATGCCAGGGTATACTTGTAGGATGTACTTATAAAATAAAAAAGACGCGCAGAGCAGCAGGGCTAAAAATGGGTAAAAACGATGGCGCGTCATGGATTTCCTCAGAAGAAAGGGGTAAATTCTACGGAAAAGAATTTCGCTCTGCAAGGATTCTCCCACCAAAATTGCATGTGAAAAAAACCCTAGCCCTATTTCTGAGAATCTGTTTTGATGACCTTGAGCACGATTTAAAAAAACAAAAATAATAACAAAGGAGACTATCATGCAAACCCTCATGACCCAATACATCAATGCCTTCCACGAAGCCCAAGGCGACGCCCTTGCCAAAGTCAAATCAGTCATCATGCATTTTTCTGATCGCTGGGAATGGGTGGGTTCAGAATCACTGATCGCCGACTTGCTCGATGATGAAAACATCACTGCTGACGACATTGTTGACTTTCTTGCCGTAACCTACGAATGCGAAGGGGGTAGTGACGACTTTCGTTACGCCGTCCGCGCTTTGCAAGTCTGCTTAAGAAAACAAGAAATCCAATCTTTGAAAGGCCAGCACATTGTCGAAGAAGAAATGGATTTGGCAGAAGACAGTGATGACGAAGATTTTCATTTTAACGCTCACCATCACAACCCACACTGCATCAACCTTGGGCAACATGTTCAGCATTAATTTTTAAAACTTTTTTGGAAATCGCATGCCCCACGAGACCGTTCTTTTAACTGAATCTATCGACGCCCTGAAGGTCAAGCCGGACGGTCTCTATGTTGATGCAACCTATGGTCGCGGGGGGCATAGTGCATTGATTTTATCCAGATTATCGCCTGAGGGCCAGCTCATTGTCTGCGACCAAGACCCGCGTGCCATTGAAGATGCCACAACAAAATACCAGGGTGACCCCCGTGTCACGATGATATACAGCAACTTTCGTCATTTGCCAGAACGCTTACAAGCATTGGGGCTTTTTGGTCAGATTGATGGCATTTTATTTGATTTGGGGGTGTCCTCACCTCAGTTAGATGAGAAAGAGCGTGGTTTTAGCTTTATGCGCACAGGCCCCTTGGATATGCGGATGAACAATAAAGCAGGGCTGTCTTTGATTGAGAAATTGAAGACCGTCGATGAAACTGAGCTTACTCGCATTATTTTTGCCTATGGGGAAGAACGTTTTTCCAAAAAAATTGCCGCTGCCATCTTGGCTGATATAGCGGCGAATGCCCTCCACTCCACCCAAGATTTGGCGGATCTCATTGCGAAAGTGATCCCCTTTCATCTTCAAGACAAACACAAGCATCCCGCAACTCGCACTTTTCAAGCCTTACGATTGTGGGTGAATGAGGAGCTGGAAAGTTTGGAATCCATTTTAAACGCCTTCCCTGACCTGCTTGCCCCCAGAGGGCGAGCAGCATTCATCAGCTTCCACTCACTGGAAGACCGCTTGGTCAAAACACGCATGAAAACGCTGACTGAGCTGCCAACGCTTCCGCGCGGATTGCCTGTTTTAGAAAAACAGAGGATGCATCCATCTATGGAAATTTATATTAAAATGCAAAAAGCAAGCCCCTCTGAAATCTCGACAAACCCACGTTCCCGTAGTGCTCTTCTCCGTGTTTTAGAGAGGGTGGAATAAAAAATTTAATTGATGTTTAAACCCCATGATGCTATACTTCGCTTCAATGATTTCATCAAAAGGCTTTGAGTCCATGAACATGAAAATGCCTGCTACTTTGCCCATCGATGCCTTGCCTGATGTGGCCAAACTGATGGCGCGTTTTAATGTCAGTTTGGATGAGGAAATCGCAAGCTTCCAAAAAACCAACAACAAACGCCAGTTTGAAGCCACACTGAATGACATTGTCCAAGACGTTCATCAGTTCAACCTCAACTTCCAACACTGGTTGATGGAAGCCACGTGTCGTGAAGACATCCAGTGTTTAAACAGCCTGTCCCTGTCGCTCAGTCACGCAAATGCTTTGATTTCAAAGGCTGTGCATTTGGTGTGTCACTGATTTAAACTATTTTCAATCGTTTTAACGGTCATCTTGGCCCAGACTTCTTTCAGGGCATTTAAAGTGTCTGTCGAAGGTTTTTCCGAAAAATTGCGATTGGCGATCACACCGCAAAAGCACGCTGCTTCTAAACCTAAAACTTTGCACATGGTGAGCAGGGTGGCAGATTCCATTTCATAATTTAATGCCTTCAATTTTTGCCATTCTTGAAGGGTGCCTTGAAAGCGCTTAATGACGTATTGAGCGAAGTTTTCGTAACGTTCTTGCCCGGGATAGAATGTGTCACTGGAAACCGTCACGCCCACATGATAGGGCACTTTCAGTGCCTTGGCAGCATTGATGGCGGCGCAAGTGAGTTCAAGGGACGCAACGGCTGGGAATTCAATGGGGGCATAATGAGTGGAGGCCCCATCCAAGCGGACAGAAGCTTGGGTGATAATCAAATCGCCCAAATTGATGTAAGGCTGAATGGCCCCTGTGGTCCCCACGCGTAAAAAGCTTTTAATGCCCAAGTTGGCCAATTCCTCCACCACAATCGATGTGGAGGGTCCGCCGATGCCAGTGGTGCTGATCACGATCGACTCGCCCTGAAAATTTGCCAAATAACTGACATAACCGCGATGGTTTGCCAGCATCACGGCTTTAGGGTCAAAGGCCTCGGCCAAGAAAGGGACGCGATCAGGGTCACCCACGACAACGGAATACCGTGCGCCTTTAATTTGGTCTTTGGATACATTGAGGTGGTATTGAACGGGTTCTTTGGGATCCACGGGCTTGCTCCTGGTTAGAAAAACCAGGAGTTTAACAACTGCACCCTGCACCCGCAAGCAAGCTGATTGAGCTTAGGTTTGCTATTCAAGATGGGTTTTTATACCATGCGGGAAATCGTTTTAGCTTGAGATGGGGGTGTCTACGATGGTGGAATCATTTTTTGTGGAAAAACTTGCGCTGTCAGAACTATGGTTGATGAACAACAAAAACGTGCTGTGGTTGATTTTGTTTCCAAGACGCGAAGGGGTCACTGAACTCATTGACTTGTCTGATCAAGACCAGGCGCAGTTGTTGAAAGAGATCAGCCAGGTCTCGCGGATGCTCAAAACCCACTTTCCTTGTGACAAACTTAACATCGCGATGCTGGGCAATGTGCTGCCAGAACTGCATGTTCATGTGATGGCCCGCCGTTTTGATGATGCATATTTTCCAAAACCTGCCTTTGGCTTGCCTGGGGAGCCTTATCCTGTGGAAGAGGCGGATGCACTGATCAACCAAATCAGGGGGCTTGGAGCACAGCTCGCAAAGGGGGGTGTTCACTGATACCATGCAGTACATGCTGACTGAGGGCTGATACTGTGGACCACCTCCTCGTTTTTGATTTGTCGAATGTCTATTACATTGGTGCCAAAAGTCGTCGCAATATGGCAGAGACTGCGGAAGGGTATTTTGAAGCAGCGAGTGCGTATTTACGCTCGCAGTATCGGTACTTTCGACCAGACAAGCTGGTCTTTGCCTGCGATCACGAAGAGGAGTACTGGCGTAAAAAGATGTATCCCAACTATAAAGCGCATCGGACTGACAGCGAATTCAAACAGCAGATTCGTGAAGCTATTTCTCGATTTAAGACGAAGAACAGGCATTTGTGTCTGGAGCATCCGGGGTGTGAAGCGGATGACATCATTTATGCCCTCTGCGCGTTTACGGAATTTCGCATCACGATTGTGAGTTCGGATGGCGACTTTGAGCAGTTGCTCTCTGATCGCGTGCGGGTATTCAATCCTATGCGCTGTCAATTTACCCAGAGGGCCCGAGAAGTTGGCTTTGATTTGTTTGTCAAATGTATTCGTGGTGACCGGGGGGACAACATTCCCTCCATTTTGCCAATGGTGACGCGTAAACGTTTACAAGAAGCCTATCGCAGCCCTGAGCCAATCCAGGCGCTGGCCCAGCATTATCGATTGCATGAACATTTAGAGAAAGACTATGCCCGCAATCGGGAACTCATTGATTTAAGCTGTCTTCCAGCGGATTTGAAGCAGGTGCTGAGGGACAAGGTTAAGCAATTTTTTTAGGAGAAGACAGTCATGACACGACGATTGGCAGGCATTGAAGCAGGTGGAACCAAAGTGATTGCAGTGATTGGCAATGACCGAGGGGAGATTGAAGCGGAGTTCGCCGTCCCCACAACCACCCCCGCTGAAACCCTTTCGTCGATTGTGGACTTTGTTCGCAAACATCATGCTGCTTCACCGATCGAAGTCATTGGCATCGGCTGCTTTGGCCCCATCGATATGACGCTGTCTTCTAAAACATACGGGGCCATCACGTCCACGCCAAAATTGGCCTGGCGCAACTTTAATATCGTTGATTATTTCAAAATTGCCTTGGCTCTCCCCATTGTCTTTGACACGGATGTCAATGCCGCCCTCTTGGGTGAAATTGCCTGGGGCGCTGCACAAGGAATAAAAAACGCCCTCTATTTCACCATCGGAACCGGCATCGGCGCAGGCGCGATGGTGGGCGGCCAACTCGTTCATGGCGTCATGCACACCGAAATGGGTCACACCCTGATCCCCCACGATCGCATCCGCGACCCTTTCAAAGGCGTCTGTTCCAGTCATGGTGATTGCTTCGAGGGCCTGGCCTCTGGCCCCGCTTTGAAAGAACGCTGGTCTGTTCGCTCGGCCATGGACCTTCCCCCCGATCACCCCGCCTGGATTTTGGAAGCCGAATACTTAAGTCTTGCCATGGCCAATGCCATTTTATGCTTCTCACCTGAACGCATTCTTCTGGGCGGTGGCGTCATGAAACAAACCCAACTTCTCCCCCACATCCACCGCCGAACCGTCGAGTTGCTCGCCGGCTACATTGAAAACAAGAGCATCACTCACATCGAGCAAACCATCGTCTTAGCCAGCTCCAACGCTGGTCCCTGCGGAGTTTTGGCCTTAGCAAGCACTGAGAAATCAGCCCGCACTTCCACGTATTGATGCAATCAGGTAAGATACCCCACTTCTCATTGTAAGACAGATTTCAGATGCATCCTCAGGCCAATATTATGATTCGCGCGGCGCGCCGGGCGGGAGACATTATCATTCAAGCCTTGGATCGTCGGGATAAGCTTGAAATTCAAGAGAAAAAGCGCAATGATTTTGTGACGGAAATCGACCTCAAAGTAGAGGAAACTCTCATTTATTTGCTGCGAGAATCATTTCCCAATGAAAGTTTTTTAACTGAAGAGCAAGGCGAAATCTGGGGCGAAGACCGTGACAACATCTGGGTGATCGACCCCATTGATGGAACCTTAAACTTTATTCACGGCTTCCCTTATTTTGCAATTTCAATTGCGAAAAAAGTGCGTGGTCGGATTGAACATGGGGTGATTTACAACCCTGCTTCTCAAGATATTTTTGCAGCCTCTCGCGGAGAAGGCGCCAGCTTAAATGGCCGTCGTATCCGTGTTTCAAGGCAGACCCAATTG
>CAYGFJ010000077.1:0-6965 GCA_964349115.1 uncultured Francisellaceae bacterium | reverse complement strand
GTGCTGTAGAAATTGCTTTGGTAACTGTCAATAATTCATGTGTTAACAAAAAAGGATGCTATGATGATGAAAAAAATAATATTTAAAGAAATTATGATTGATTTTATTGCCTGCTCTGCAACTATGATTTGTATTGAAAAGTAATCATCCCCCAGAAACAGAAACAACAATTTCCAAAAGGTCTGCGTCATTAATTGGCGTACTTCTCAATAGCTCGTGGGTCACGCACTCGTAGTTTAGATAAAAATTCACGAATCCATTCAGTGTGCCTTGCGGGGTGAACAGCAAGTTATAAAGTTTTGGATACTTGGTATAAATCTCTGATGTAACGTCCGCCAAAGTACAAGCTTCGAGCACTATCTCGTTTAACCCTTCTAAGCGACTGACCAAAGATGGCGGAATGGTGATGCGCATACTGGGACTCCTCTCACTGTTTCAAAATACTTTCCGATCCAACTGTATTATAATTTTCCATTATCAACAAGCTTAAGCAAAAAACCATGCTTTCATCTGAAGAGCTAGAACGTTATGCCAGACACCTCTCTTTAAGCACGGTCGGACTCACTGGGCAAGAAGCACTAAAAAAAGCACGGGTGCTGTTGATTGGTGCAGGGGGAATTGGCTCTCCAGCCGCCTATTATCTTGCAGCAGCTGGCGTTGGAAGCATAGGCATCATAGACCATGACCTGGTTGATCGTTCCAACTTACAACGGCAAATTTTATTTACCACTGAAGATATTGGGAAATCCAAGGCTGAAATTGCCAAACTCCGAATTCTAGCCCTCAATCCTAATATACATGTCACAGCCTACACAATGCGCTTAACAGCACAGAATGCTCATGATATTGTTGCCGACTATGATCTGGTACTGGATGGCTCCGATAATTACTCAACCCGCTATCTTGTTGGAGACGTTACGGCAGAGCTGCACAAACCGTTGATTTCAGCGAGTGTCTATCAGTTTATGGGCCAACTGGCGGCATTCAACGTGAACGGAGCCTTTTGCTATCGATGCCTGTATCCAGAACCTCCGCCAGAGAAGCTGATTCCCAACTGCACTGAAGCAGGATTATTGGGAGTCACAGCAGGAATAATGGGTACTTTGGCAGCCAATGAAGCAATCAAACTTATTCTTAACATGGATGAAGACTCATCAGGGTGTCTCTTAACATTTGACTCCCTCTGTTGTGAACTGAAAAAATATCCCATTGCGCAACACCCAGAGTGCCCTATTTGCGTCAAGCATCAGACTTTTGAAAGTTTACCTCGCTATGAGACGCCCATGGCTTGTCAGGCAGCGTTAAGTGTGACGCCAAATCAGCTCCATGCATTCATGCAAGATGCATCTGTGATCTTATTGGATGTGCGAGAGCCATGGGAGCGAGAACTTTCTCACATTCAGCCCAGCCTACATATTCCACTTGGGAAAATCTCTGAAGCGACGCTACCATTTTCTGCGGAACAGTCTGTTGTGGTTTACTGCAGGGCAGGCATCCGTAGCCTTCAAGCCGCTGAGATATTAAAGCAGCGTGGCTATGTGAATGTGTCTCATTTGGAGGGCGGCATGACTGCCTGGTCGCAGCAATATGATCAGTAGAGACCATTATAATCTCGGCGGAACCATCCGAGCACGTTCACCCGCAGAAACGCTCAGTATCATTCAGCCCTATATTCGCGATGCAGGAATTACGCGTATTGCTAATTTGACTCATCTTGATTGCATCGGTGTGCCGGTGTACACCTGTTTTCGGCCTACATCTCGCAATCTATCAACCTCCCAAGGCAAAGGAATTACCGATGACCTGGCAAAATGCAGCGCCTATATGGAAGGTATTGAACAATATTATGCAGAGCAGTTGAAACCGCTGTTGACCGACACTCTTCCAGGCAAAGACCCTGATTTTCTGCTTTTAAAGATGCTCCCTCAAGGCTTGTTGCGTTATTCCAAACCTTCGCAAAGAATTACAGATTGGAGCCCAGCGCACAGTCTCATTTCACATGAAATGCGCTATGTTCCCACGTATTATTTCAATTTTGATTTAAGCATGCCTCATATTGAAAATGGCCTATTTCGCAAAAGTACCACCGGTTTGGCCTCTGGCAACACCAAAATCGAAGCCCTATGTCATGCCCTCTATGAAATCATTGAACGTCACAGCACGCAGCGCTTTGAGAAAATGAACTACAGCAGCAAGCTAAAACGGATGCTTTCTCTCACAACCATTGACCATCACTATGCCAAATCGTTGTTGCAGAAACTAAATGCTCAAGATATCGATATCGTGATTTTTGAATTGGACTCGGCATTTAAAGTGCCCACCTACCATTGCATCATCGCTGATGAAAATCCATTTCGAAAACTGGGCCACTACAGCGGTTCAGGCAGTCATTTGAATAAGGGAATTGCACTGTGTCGTGCCATCACTGAAGCCATCCAGTCACGCTTAACCTATATTGCAGGCTCACGCGATGATCTGTTTCCTACAGAGTATAAAACTGAATATCAGCCCCTTAAATTTACAGGTCAAGGTGATTACCAAAAATTGCATGACACCCCTACATTGACACTTGAACAGCAATACCAATGCTTACTGCAGAAAATCGAGTCTCTGCACTACGATGCGTTAATGATTGAACATACCCATGCGCAAGACCTTATTAGTGTTGTCCATGTATTGGTGCCTGGGTTGGCCATATGACAATAGAAACCATTGTCTTTTTAGGCCCAAGTCTCTCCTTAGAAGAAGCTTATAAAATTCTTCCTCATGCCGCATATCATGGGCCTGTGCGATGTGGAGACATTATTAAAGCTTTAAGGCTGTGCCCCAAAACCATCGTGATCATTGACGGGTTTTTTGAACAGACCGCTGCGGTCTGGCATAAAGAACTATTATTGGCATTAAGCCTTGGTATACAAGTCTATGGGTCTAGCAGCATGGGGGCATTGCGTGCTGCAGAACTAGCCCCTTATGGCATGATCGGTGTCGGGCAGGTTTTTGAGTGGTATCGCGATGCTGTAATTATCGATGATGATGAAGTGGCACTGGTGCATACGAATGATGACAGCTTTCGCACCAGCCTCACACCTATGGTTAATGTGCGAGCCACAGTCAGCAAAGCGGTAAAAGAAAACATAATTAATGGGTTGCAAGCAGAAGCCCTGCTTTCTAGCATCAAGGCCCAACCGTATTACAACCGCTTTCTTTTTGAAGAAGCTAAAAAGCTTCCAGCCCTATCAGCCTGGCTACAGGAGCATTACATTGATCAAAAGCAGCTAGATGCAAAGCAAGTCTTGCAAAGCGTGTCCGATCAAATGAGCACGCAGCAGATCCCACCAAAACCAACTGCGCTCATCAGTAGCGTTTTCCTCAAAAGAATCTTTCGTGAAATGATCGTGAGCCCTTTTGAGCAAGAATATGCCTGGCTGCCTCCAGCTGAAAAAAAGTATTCACACTTGCGCACAAGTCCTCTATTTCCAACAATCCAACGCATTGGCAAGTTGCTCCATGTCCTTCATGACTTGCTCCGTCACGATGGCATTGTGCTGCCCGTCGGCAAGACGCATACTGACTCAATCATTGCATGGGCCAAAGCGCAGCCTTGGCAACTTCCAAAAGAGCGCTTGTCAAAGCACCTCTTGATTTACAGCGACCTGTATCAGCAACTCACTGAAAAAAACACTAGAAAGACTTTGAATCTGTTGGTTATATTAAGTAATGCGCTCATTGTTCTACTCAAAAAACATCATTCAAAATTCACATCTAACGCAATCCTTTCTTTTATCACTGAATTCCGTCAGAAACATGCTTTGATGAAGCCAGATCAGGTCATAGAATGGATGGCGAAAAATGATTTGAAAGATTTTGAAGCCTTTGAGTGTTTTGCTCTGGATATGTCCCTCGTCTATTATTTTGTAGATCAACATCAATTAGACTTGCTTGGAATAGACACTGCTTTAACCAAGCTCTCTTGGGGGCTCGATGTGCTACGGCATATCGTGTAACACTCCACATGCAGCCCAAGGCATTCGTGATAATAGGAAAAATAGGGGGTGGGGTATGTTCATCATCATATTAAGCTACAAAAAACCTTTATCAGAGGTGGAAGTACATATTCCAGCGCATCGACTATTCCTAGACCAGGGATATAGAAATAACGTTTTTGTTGCCTCAGGCCCGAAAATCCCACGAACAGGTGGGGTCATTATTTCGCATCTTAAAAATCAAGCTGATGTTGAAGCCTTAATAAAGCAAGATCCCTTTTATCAGCATGACGTTGCAGATTATGAGATCATTGAGTTTCAGCCGAATAAGTCCCATCCCGATTTTGCAGACTTTATTGCTTAGTTTAGCTTGAGCGCAGTATTGCCAATGGCTTGAGATCGCGCATTAGCAGGCAGTTCGTAGACATTGGCCAGATGAATATTCAGCGCATGTTGCTGCAGAGCAGTGAAGTGGGCTAGAATCTCCCCTCATTTCACAGAGGATCAACATTCATGACGCAATTGACGATGCAGGTTTTCCCCGGCGTTTTGGGGCAGCGGATTTTTAATGAGATTTCGGTAGAACGTTGGCAGGAATGGCTGGCTCATCAAACGACGCTCATTAATGAATATCGCCTCAATTTGATGGATCAAGAGGCCCGGAGTTTTCTCAAAATTGAAATGGAGAAGTTTTTGTTTGGGGGTGGTTCAGACAAGCCGGTGCAGTTTGTTGAGGCGGCTTAACCACCTTACATTTGCTTCGCTAAATGGAAAACCAAAGAGAAGGCACAGCTTGAGTGACTGTGGGGGATGGGCTAAAATCACGGCTCATTGTGGGGTGAGGCGTCGGCATGACAGCAGCAGAGCAGCAGGAAGATCAAGAAGTCATCGTCGCCACTCAGGGCGAGTGGCGCAAGGCATTTAATTTTACAAAATTCAGTATCATCACAGGGATCGTGGCGCTGATTGTGGGCATCGTGTATACGGGATTTTTTGTGTATTTTGCTTCAACCAACGCTTTTCCCATCAAAAACGTCAAGGTGATGGGGACGTATGCCTATGTGAAGCCCTCAGACATTCAGACTGCTTTGACGCCTTTTTTACAAGATAAAGGCATTGCTGCTTTTTCAGAATGGAAGGCTGAAAAAGCGCTGGAAGCCATGCCTGGAGTGGCGGATGCCAGCATTTGGCGGATTTATCCTGACAAGATCAGGGTGGTGCTTCGCGAAAAATCAGCGATTGCGCGACTGTCCAATGGCCAATTATTGGCTGAGGATGGCACTTTTTTTGATGTCACCAACCCCGCTGGAGCCGCAAATTTACCCATTTTGAAAGGGGAAACCCAATACATTAAGCCCATGCTAGCAATGCTGGAAAGCTTGATGCCCGTTTTTGCCTATGACAGTTTAAAAGTCACCGGTTTAGGTTTGGCTGAGAATGGAGACTGGAGCGTTCAACTCAATGACCAAACCTGGGTCATGATGGGCAAGGAAGATTTGGAAAATCGTGCAATCGACTTTCTCACGATTTATCCCCTCCTGATAAAAACAGTACCGGCCAACCAAATTCCTGCTTATATTGACTTACGTTATGTGCATGGGCTCACAGTGTCTTGGCTGGCGGCACCTACGCCAGCGCTCAGTGGATCTTAAGGAAAACACATCTATGCTGTCCCCAGAAACAATCTCATTGCTGATCAAAGCTGCACTCGAAGAAGACGTTGGACCTGGCGACCTCACCGCCCAGCTGATCCCTCAAGACAAAAGGGCAAAAGCGCGAATCATCACGCGGGAACCCATGATTCTCTGTGGACAGGATTTTGTGACAGAGGTTTTCCATCAAATCGACCCCACTGTGCGCCTTCAATGGGAAGTCGCTGAAGGTGCAAAAGCAGAGGCCAATCAGGTGCTCTTCTGGGCAGAGGGTCCTGCGCGAAGCTTATTAACGGCTGAGCGCAGCGCACTTAATTTTTTGCAGATGCTCTCCGGTACAGCCACCACCGTTCACCGCTATGTCGAGCAGCTAAAAGGCACAAAAACCCAATTGCTCGACACGCGAAAAACCATCCCCCTTTTTCGCCTCGCTCAAAAGTACGCCGTCCGGTGTGGAGGGGGCACCAACCATCGTATGGGTTTATACGATGCTTTTTTAATTAAAGAAAATCACATCTTGGCTGCGGGCTCCATTACCGCTGCCATCAACGCCGCTCGCCTCATTGCTCCAACAAAACCCGTTGAAGTCGAAGTGGAAACCCTTTCCCAATTGACCGAAGCCATCCATGCCCACGCTGATATTGTCATGCTCGACAACTTTGACCTCGCCCGCATGAAAGAAGCAGTTGTTTTAAACGGAGGTCGCGTTAAATTGGAAGTCTCTGGCAATGTCACCCTGGACACCCTGCGTGCTATCGCTGAGACAGGTATTGATTATATTTCTGTTGGCAGTTTGACAAAGCACTTGCGAGCCATTGATCTCTCAATGAGACTTGTCGCTTAAGTCAACAGGTGACTTTATTCGCCTCTGAAGAAAGCGACGGCTTATTGCCTCATTCTGAAGTCTTGTATAGAATCGGCCCTGTGCGTAATTTTATTTTTTTATGGAGATTTAAAGTGTCCCAAGCATTGATACAAGCTGTTTTGTTTTTGATTAACATTGTATTTACCTTTTTTATTAATATGGTCTTCTTACGATTTTTCCTTCAATGGGTGAAGGCCGACTTTTATAATCCGCTCTGTCAGTTTGTGATAAAGATCACCAACTTTGCACTCTTGCCGCTTCGCCGGATTATTCCTGGATTTTTTGGCCTCGATTGGGCAGCAGTGGTGCTTGTCATTTTGGTACAGGCCTTGGAGTTGGCGTTGGTTTCCCTCTTAACGGGCCCGATTCCAGGCGCCCTTTTTCCAATTTCAATCGCGGCGCATTTGGTCTCAACGCTGTTGGTGCTCTACTTTATGATTATTTTGGGGCGGGCCCTGTTCAGCT
>CAYGFJ010000076.1:0-7017 GCA_964349115.1 uncultured Francisellaceae bacterium | reverse complement strand
GCGCTTCACAGTGGGGGGAAGATTGTTTTGGTGGGGTGTGGGGCGAGTGGACGGATCGCGGCGCAGATTGAGCATGACTGGCGACTTTGTCATCCAGAAGCCCCAGAGGGGGTCTGCTCTGTTTTGGCGGGTGGGGAGCTCACTTTAATCGAGTCGGTGGAAGGGGCGGAAGATGATCCCAAATTGGCTGAGCTTGAATTGGCAACCTTGTCTTTATCAGAAAAAGATGTGGTGATTGGACTCTCAGCGAGTGGGCGGGCGCCTTATATTGTCTCGGCTTTGAAGTATGCGGGGGCTAAGACAGTCAAAAAACCTTGGCTTTTGACGTGTAATGCAACTGAAATATCACACTGCTATGAAACGCTTTTTCTGGATGTAGGGCCAATGGCCCTGACAGGCAGTACGCGGATGCAAGCGACGACGGCCATGACTTTGGCTTTGATGCAGATTTTGTTTCATGATGTATTTTCGCTCTCACACTTTGAGGCGGCTTATGCGGCGATTGACTGGGCGCCTTCGATGGCGCTGACCCTCTGGGAAGAGGAGTGTTTTCAACGAAATGAGCCGGTCATCATTGAGGTGGACTCGTCATTGGTGATGCCGGTGTTGGCAGATTTAACAGAGCGGGCCCCTACTTTTAATCTGCCGAAATTTCCAAATCGCGAGGATCACAAAGCGGTTTTAGTGAATGCCTTGGTGATGCGTGATGCGATGACGGCAGCAGATGCATGGCAAAGAGTGCTGGGTCGTCCTCCACGAAAGATGAGTGCGCGGATGCAAGGATTTGATTTGAGTAGTGTGAATTTGCCTTGGTTGCGGTCGCTGGCGCCGATCACGCATGTTTACCCGATTGAAGCGTTGGGTCTGGATCGCGCTTGCGGGAATGACACAGTGACAGTTCTGGAAAAACAGCTATTGTTGCGATTGATCTTGGTGACTCATTCAACTTTGATGATGGGGCGCCTGGGGTTTTTTGAAGGCAATCTCATGACCTATGTCAACCCTTCCAATCAAAAGCTCATCGACCGTTCGGTACGGTATGTGATGCATTGTTATCAGCAAAAAACGGGGAAGGCTCTGCCCTATGATCAGGTCAAAGCCCAGCTTCTGCAGATGCTCCCTGATCTGCAACCACGAGAGTCGATTGTATTGAAGGTTTTGAGGAAGCTTGACTTTATTTGATTACGTTAGTTACAATGTAATTTATGTAAACAAATAGATGGGGGCAATCAAATGAGTCATGTTATTTCAACGCGATTGGAAGATGATGTGTTTTTTTCACTGGAATCGATTTCTGAAAAGCGTCATCGGAAGATATCGGAAATCATTAAAGAGGCCTTGACACATTACATTGACAACTATGCAGATTATCACCTTGCGTTGGATCGTTTGAATGATCATAACGATGAAGTCATTGATAGCGCTGAGATGAAGCGTCGCTTGGAATGGGTATAAATTAGCATGCATCAAATTCAATTTAAGGCCAGTGTGGAAAAGGATCTGCGCAAAATTGGGCGCGCTGAAGGTGAGCGAATTATGCAAAACCTTTATGAAAAATTGGCTGTGAACCCACACATCGGCATTCCATTGAAAGGAAGCAAGCAGAAGTTATGGCGACATCGCATCGGGAATTATCGCGTGGTTTATGCGTTCAATGATGAGGAGTGTTGGATTCTAGTGATTCACATTGCGCATTGTCGTGAAGTCTATCGGGCCTTGTAATCAGCTACAAAATCAAAGTTTTCAAACGCTCAACGCTTTTGAGAATTTCCTTTTCAGCAGCAGCACGATTGTCGAAACCATCGACTTTGACCCATTTTCCGACTTCTAAGTCTTTGTAATGTTCGAAGAAATGTTTGATTTGAGCTTTCAATAACTGGGGGACGTCAGCAATGTCTTGGACCTCTTTGTAGAGCGGGGTCAATTTGTCATGGGGGACAGCGATAATTTTGGTGTCGACGCCAGATTCATCGGTCATTTTGAGCATGCCGACGGGTCGAGCGCGGATCACGGCGCCATGGCGCAAGGGGACAGGGGTGATGACTAAGACATCAACAGGATCACCATCTTCGGATAAAGTGTTGGGGATGAAACCATAATTGGCAGGGTATTGCATGGCCGTTGCCATGAAACGATCGACGACGAGGAGATTGTTTTCCTTGTCAAATTCGTATTTAACAGGTTCAGAATACGCGGGGATTTCGATGACGACATTGATGTCGCTGGGAATGTCTTTGCCGGGTTGCAGTTTCATGGGGGGATCTCCTTTAGATTAAATGACTCATTTCAGCAACAGAATGGGAGCTCAAGTCGCCCATCACATTTTCACCCAATTGGCGGCTGATTCTGGAAATGGAAAACATGCCACGAATTTTGTCTTGGCCGAGCTCTGGTTCCAAAATAAAAATATAGTTGATTTGCAATTCATGCAGCAGGCGGGCGATGTGCCCAACACGGACATTGGAGAGTTCGCTCCAATACAGTGTGCGCATGTTTTGAGTGAGGGTCATCATCATTTTGACCGTGACTTCAGTGGGTTTTATGTCATGCTCTTTTGCAATTAAAGTGGGTTTGGTGCTTTGAATGTCGCGGGCACTGATGTGACCAATCACTTGATCTTCCGGGTCCAAGACAAACAAAGACTTCACTTTAGACAGTTTCATCTGCTGCAAAGCAGCTTGGATATTTGTATTTTCAGTGGTGGTGCAGGGCGCCCTGATGTGAAAATCAGTCATGACAGACACTGCGGGTTCATTGACGGTCACGGGTTCATATTCGTCATTCGTGTGGACAAAGTGAACTTCGTTTAGAAGGGTTCCTGTTTTCAATAGCGCAAAGGTGTCAGTGTTCATTGTGATAGCGGGGGTCAAAGAAAGAGGGGGCCATTGTAAGCAGGATTATTTTCGCTTGCAATAGAGATTTTTGGGAATGCATAATGCCTTGCTTAATCTTGTTGGAGGGGAAATCATGCAAACAGCAATACTTTTTAAGAATTGGCAAAGTCAGGCGGTTCGCTTACCCAAAGTGCCTGGAGGCTAAGGAAATCCTTTCTTGCGCTTCAGCTTCTACTTCAATGAATGCTGCGTGTTCCCTTGGGTGCGTTGCTCGATCTGGGCAGTGGCCACCTGATTGCCAGGGTGAGTTCTTTACGTCTAGACTTGTGGCATACCAACCTGTATTGCAGGTATCTGCGCTGGGAGATGGAGCTGCGCCACCTCCGGCAGCTTTAGCGTGTAAAGCTTCAGTGGTAGCTCTTGCAGCTTCATCAGCGGCAGCTTTTGCATCAGCGGCAGCCATCGCTGTACCAGGATTGTTATGTGCTGCAGGCCCTCCCGCTTTTTTTATCGTAGCTTTATACTCTGCAGCACTTTGATTGATTCTGGTCTCTAATGCATCAGCAATTTTACGTTCAGCGGCAGCTTTTGCATCAGCAGTAGCACGTTCAGCAGCAGCTCTTTCCTCAGCAGCACGTCGAGTCTCAGCGGCAGCTTTTATAGCTGCATTTGCTGTGACAAGCTTGGCAAAAGCCTCCTCTCGTACAGCTGCTTCGGGATCTTCCATTGCAATTATGACATCAGAAAGTGCCTCGGCAATTTTTTCCACAGGTGTAGCTGGAGGAAAGCCTTTATAAAAAGCTGCTAATTCTCTTTTAAGATGATCCTTGATTGTTCTGAAATAATCAGGAGCACCAGCCGAAATAGTCTCAACATATTGATTCAAAGTTGGCAGAAACTTTTGTTTAGCTTCTCTGGCGACAAATAAAGTTCCACTTATGTATTGATGAACTTCTCTACGCGCAAACATTCTCTTACCCTCCTGTTAAATTTATATTATTATAATAAATATATATTATTATGTCAATGATTTTATTTTAAATTCACTCTATTGATTGGAAGCTGGGGCGTTGCTGGGAAGTGGTAGGTCGAGTATCCTTGGGGGGAATTTAATTTTGGAGGGGATATGTCATCACAGATTCAAATGACTGAGGGCTTGTGTCGGTATGTGGTGTCGCATGCGCTTCGAGAAGACAAGATGCTGGCGGCGCTCAAGGAGAAAACCATGGAAACTCCGCATGCGCGGATGCTGTCAGCGCCGGATGAGGTGCAGTTTATTTGCTTGTTGCTGAAGTTGATGCAGGCCCGAGACGTGATTGAAGTGGGGGTGTTTACGGGGTACACCACTTTGGCGATGGCACAGGCTTTGCCAAAAAATGGCCGCGTCGTGGGCTGTGACATTTCTGATGAATGGCTTGCTCTGGGACGGCCTTTTTGGAAAGAGGCTGGGGTCGATCACAAAATTGATTTTCGAAAAGGGCCAGCGTCTGAAACACTGGATGCTTTGATTGCGGCTGAAGCGGAAAGTTTTGACTTGATCTACATCGACGCTGATAAGCAGGGGTATGATGGGTATTATGAACAAAGCCTGAAATTGCTTCGCCAGGGAGGCATTATTTTGCTGGACAATCTGTTTCAAGGAGGGCATGTTGCGGACTTAAGCAACCAAAACCCCTCAGTGGTTCATATTCGTGCTTTGACCGAAAAATTGCATCGCGATATCAGAGTTGAATTTTCTTTACTTCCCATTGCGGATGGCTTGGGGCTGGCATTGAAAATCTAAGTGGCGCAAAACTCTTCTGATGAATGGGTGTTGCGCCGTGTTGTTGAGGAAATGTGACATGAATGCATATTGCACAGGTATCTTTTTTCCCCTCTTCTTTATTCATCACCTGTTTGCAGCAAGCCAGGGGGTTCAGCTGGAAGCAGGTGACTTTTTATTTCAAGATTTAAACTGCGGTGTCTTGTGTAATGGAATCAGTGAAGTGACAGAAGGGGTAGATCATACCCGTATTTCTCATGTGGGCATGATTGAAAGCGTGCAAGGCAGTGAGCCGCTTGTGGTTGAGGTCACTGGGCAAGGCGTCGTGAATACACCGCTTGCCACTTTTTTAGCAAGGAGCCATGACCAAGAAGGTCGGCCGATGGTCATAGTGGGCCGTTTGAAACCAGCGGATCAACCCTTGATTCCTAAAGCCATTGCCTATGCTGAACAGCAACTGAATAAGCCATATAATGCGAGCTTTGTTCCTAATGAGGGGCAGTCATTTTACTGTTCTCAATTGATTGCAGCCGCTTTTTATGAGGCCAATCACCATCATGTGTTTTTTCCTGCAAACCCTATGAATTTTGAAAATGTAAAGACCCATGACATCACCCCTTCATGGCAGGCTTATTTTGAGACATTGCATACACAGGCTCCACAAGGACAACTTGGGACCAATCCTGGCATGATGTCGCGTTCACCCCATCTCACCATTATTTATGCCTACGGGCAAATAGGGTCTTCTGGATTTAGAGATTTTTAATGGGTGCAAAACTTCTGCGATGAATCGGTGTTGCGCCGTGTTGTTGCAGGGCGGCCAAGTGGAATTTGGTGCCGTAACCAGCATGCTGGGCAAAGCCGTATTCGGGATAGGTCTGGTCGAAGGCGTTCATCAGGCGGTCGCGGTAGACTTTTGCCAAGATGGAGGCAGCAGAAATGGCGGGGATTAAGGCATCTCCGCCGATGATGGCTGCGCTGGGCATCAAAACTTTGGGGCAAAAAGTGCCATCAACGAGGATTTTGTGAGGGGCAATGGGTAGCGCTTCAACGGCGCGTTGCATGGCTAAAAGACTGGCTTGTAGAATATTAAGCGTGTCAATTTCTTGGATGCTGGCTTCAGCAATGGCATAGGCTTCGGCATGCTCACAAATTTGCAGATATAAAGCTTCTCGCCGTTTGGCACTTAATTTTTTGGAATCATTCAAACCCGGAATGGGTCGTCCGTCATTTAAAATCACAGCCGCCGCAACAACCGGGCCCGCCAAGGGGCCGCGACCTGCTTCGTCAACGCCTGCGATAAGGAAGAGAGAGGGCAGTTCAAAAAGATCAGTTTGCATCAAGGCCGGAGGCTCACTATAATCGCGACATTATGCAATGCTACAACGCAAACGGCAATTTGTTATGGCTGCTGGAAGACCCCAGTCTTGATGATGCGCACTTCACACATTATAGAGACACTGCGATGAAAGCGTGTGCCCTCATTGGGGATGGACTCTTATTGCTGAATCCAAACGAAAAAAAGCTGTGGATTTTAAACAAAGACGGCAGTGATGGCGAATTTTGTGGCAATGGTCTGATGAGTGCAGCTTTTCATCTTTATCGTACACGAGGACAGACAAAAATTGCTTTGACCATGGCAGGGCAAGTGATTGATGCTGAGGTGAATGAATTAGGAGTGAGTCTCATTTTATCCAGCAATATTCCCAATCCCCATCTTGTCCTTGTGAGTCCGCCACCAGAGTGGACCTTGCTGCGTGAAGGCGCCCAGCTTTGTCACAGCAAGAATACAAATGTGGAGTTTGTCTATCCTGAAGCCGATGGTTTTCGTGCTCTGGTTTATGAGCGCGGAGTTGGCCCAACAGGGGCCTGTGGATCTGGGGCTTTGGCCATTTTTAACGAATTGAAGCACCAAGGTTTGGTGGGCGATCAGGCCATCATCAAAATGCCTGGGGGCGTGTTGACAGTGACGGCCCTTCACTCTAAGCTACGGCTTCAAGGAATTGTGAGTTTAAACGATGCATCCCTCCCGTAAAATATTTCATAAACGTCAAAGCACTATGCCAGAACCTGAGCGTCAGCAAGCGCCTTCCATTAATTTAATTAATCTACCCCCCTCTGTGCGGATTTTGGTTCAAGAGCAAAAAAACTTGCAGAAAAAAATTGCTGAAATCAACGATCGGCTGCGTTTTGGTTACAGCGATGCCCTTCATGATTATCAGCTGGAGCTCATCAAAGAAAATGCGCATTTAAGTTGTCAGTTGATCGAGTTGCTGTGACGATGCAGCTCATTCCCCATGTATTAGATGCTGTTAAAGCAGCAAAAGAAGGCTTGTCTTTTAAAGCCAGCTTGCCTCTCGCGCGCTTTTCGCGTTTTCTGACGCTTGTGGCGAAAGCAGAGGGCGAAATCAAGGTCGAGCT
>CAYGFJ010000075.1:0-7017 GCA_964349115.1 uncultured Francisellaceae bacterium | reverse complement strand
ATCTTGTGTCAAAACAGGCCCCATACCACAACCGGGCGCAGTCAAAGTCATCTGAACGCCAACATGAAACGTGTTTTTTTTGGGCAACGGCGTCACAGTCAAATCATAGATCAAGCCGAGGTCCACAATATTGACAGGGATCTCCGGGTCATAGCAGGTTTTGAGCTGTTCCCAGAGCAAAGCATCCTCCACGCCTTCAACCGGTCCTTGCAGTTTTTCAGAGGGCAATAAAACCACTTCCTTGCCGATGGCATCGGCATCATGGCCTTCAATTCGCACCAAATTGCCATTGACGTTCAGGGTAAAACTGCCGCCCAGGGATTGCGTAACCAAAACCTCTGTCCCAGGCACCAGCGTCACCGATTGGCCATAAGGAATCAGTGTGCCCTCGACATCTCGTTTGACAATGGTGACATCTTCGATTCTCATTCTGAATCTACCTTCACACTAAAGCTGATGCCACAACCGCATTTTCCGGTTTCATTGGGATTGATGTAAATGACGGTGGATTGTAAACCTTCTTTTTTCAAGTCTAAGCTCAAGCCTTTTAAATAAGGCAGGCTTTTGTTTTTGACATAAAAAGGAATCGTTGCTTTCACCTGACTGTGGCAAGACAGATCAGGCAGCGCCTCTACCGACTCCAAAACATAAGACATGCCTGAGCATCCTGAATTTTTGGTGGATAAAACAAAAGCGAGCCCGCCTTTTTGGCGAAGCTGCTTTTCAAAATGTGCAATGACCGCATCGGTTAAAATAATCATGGGGCCTCCGTTGACACCACATCTTGCTTGCCTGTCAGCAAAGCCATTAGGGTTTGCCAGCCTAAAGTTGCACATTTAACCCGAGAAGGATATTCCGCCACCCCAGCCAAAATCATGAGTTTGCCAAGGTTGGATTGAAGTTCTTCAGTGTTTTTCTTGTCGACAATCAGAGCATGAAAGGCATGAAATAAGATTTTGGCTTCAGAGACTTTTTTACCCTTAATGGCTTGAATCATGAGGGAGGTAGAGGCCACCGAAATAGCACAGCCTTGACCCTCAAATTTGGCATCCACAATCACCTCGTCTTTCATTTGAAGGTACAAAGTCAGCGTGTCTCCACAGACAGGATTGCGACCCACCAAGTGAATGGCATCCTCCAAGCTTCCAAAGTTTCTGGGGTGACGACCATGGTCGACAATGACTTCATGATACAGTTGATTGATATCGCTCATCCGAACACCTTATTCACAATGTTTAATGCATTAAACAACAAATCCAATTCAGAGAATGTATTATAAAACGCCATCGACACTCGCACCGTCGCAGGCACGCCCAGCGCACGGGTGGTGGGCATCGCGCAATGATGACCCGCGCGGACGGCAATGCCGCTTTGACTGATGATGGTTGAAATGTCGTGGGGATGGGCGGATTGCATGGTAAAAGACACAATCGGCGCATGGACATGGGGGGTGCCCACCACACGCAAACCCTCAATATCTTGCAAACCTTGGAGGGCGTAGTCCAGCAATTCATGTTCATAGGCGATGATGGAATCAAAAGCAAATTGGCTCAAGTATTCAATCGCTGTACCGAAGGCAATGACGTCTGCAATATTCGGCGTTCCCGCTTCAAAACGCAGCGGAGGGTCGGCATATTCAGTGCGTTCGAAGGTGACCAGTTTAATCATGTCGCCCCCGCCCTGATAAGGAGGCATATCGGCCAAAATCGTTTCTTTTGCATATAAAACGCCAACGCCGGTTGGGCCGTAAATTTTGTGGGATGAAAACACCAAAAAGTCGCAGTCCATCTCCTGGACATTCAAAGGCATATGCACAACGGACTGACAGGCGTCAATCAAGACGCGGGCGCCCACTTCATGGGCATGTTTAATCATGGATTTAACCGGATTGATCGTGCCAATCGCATTCGATACATGGGTCAAGCACACCAAAGCCGTTTTTTGATTCAAGGCTTTTTCATAGGCTTTTAAATCCAAATCGCCAGTCTCTAAAATAGGAATAGTGCGCAAGATCAGATTGTTTTCCAAAGCCAACATTTGCCAAGGGACAATATTGGCATGGTGCTCGAGCTCACTGATAATGATTTCATCCCCCGCCTTCAAATGGGCTTTGCCATAACTGCCCGCCACCAAATTAATGGCCTCGGTCGCCCCTTTGGTAAAAATGATTTCATCTTTGTTTTTGGCATGAATGAAGGTTTTGACAATCTTCCTCACATTTTCAAATTGGGCTGTCGCCTGCTCCGCCAGGGCATAAATACCCCGGTGGACATTGGCGTTTTCCTGAGTATAAAACCGCATGAGCCGATCGATGACACAGATGGGTTTTTGACTGGTGGCTGCATTGTCGAGATACACCAAAGGCGCATCATTCATGGTCCGGGTTAAAATCGGAAAGTCTTGACGAACGGTATAGGCATCCCAAGGCAAAACCTTGTTTTCAAGCTTCAATATATCGCGCGTGGTCATCCTGATCCTCTTTAAACAAACTCATTACAAAAGCGTTGACCAAGATATCACGCGCTTCAGACTCTGAAAAGCCGCGGGTCTCCAGGTAAAACAAGGCATTTTCATCCAAACTGCCCACTGAACTGCCGTGATGGCAGATCACATCACTGCTATCAATTTCCAATTCGGGTTTGCTGTCGATGACAGCGGCTCCCGATAAAAGAAGGTTTTTGTTTTGCTCATTGGCCACCACCTCTTTGACATGAGGGACGACATGAATCAGCCCACGAAAGGCGAGACGGCTTTGGCCTTTGGCCACTCCGCGGACTTCGATTTCAGAGCAAGTGGTATCCGCTTCATGGTGCACACTCAAATCCAGCTGAATTTGTGCTGTGCCGCGCCCCAACTGAAGCGCCCTCACCTCACAATGCGCGCCTTTTCCTTGCAAATGGATGGTCATCACATCGTGATGCGCCGTGTCGCTTTGCATGATGTGTACGCTTTTGAAGACTGAGCCTGCTTCCTGATGCACTGTAATATTTGATTGAACCGCTCCCGCTTGCGTTGACAAAATCAAGAGCTGACAGGTTTCACCTTGTTTTACATGAATGAGGCGGTCGACCGATTCATTCTGATACCGATGCTGTGTTTGATTCTCATGTGCTGATCGCGAGTTCCGCAGCGCAGCGAGGACTGTCTGAGCAGGCAGTACATGGGAGTCAAGCGCAGCATCTGTATTAATCAAGCCAGGCATAGCCTTTTTCCTCAAGTTCCAGAGCCAAATTTTTATCCCCTGTTTTGACAATGACGCCTTTTGACAAAACGTGGACAAAATCAGGGACAATGTAATGCAAAAGCCGTTGATAATGGGTCACCACAATAAAACTGCGCGTGGGACTTTTCAAATAATTAACCGCCTTGCCTACCCATTCCAACGCATCAATGTCGAGTCCAGAATCCAGTTCATCCAAGACCGCAAGCTCAGGTTCTAAAAGCAGCATCTGCAAGACTTCATTCCGCTTTTTCTCCCCGCCCGAAAAGCCTTCATTGACATTACGCTTCAGGAAGCTTTCATCCATGCCCAAAATCTTCATGGTGTCTTTCAGCATCGCCATGAAATCAAAGGCATCCATTGCCTCTTTGCCTTCACGCGCCAGGCGTTTGTTATACGCCAATCTTAAGAAAAAGGTGTTGTTGACCCCCGGCAATTCAATGGGATATTGCATCCCCAAAAAGAGGCTGAGCGCTGCGCGTTCTGTCACGGACAAGGCATTCAATGTTTTGCCTTTGAAAACGATGGAACCCTCCACAATCTCATAGCCCTCTCGGCCTGCAATCGTGTAGCCCAAAGTGCTTTTGCCCGAACCATTGGGGCCCATGATCGCATGAATTTCCCCTGGATTGACTTGCAAATTTAAGCCCTTCAAAATCATTTGCCCATCCACTTTCACGTGGAGGTTTTGTATGTCTAAGATCATCCAATTGCCCCTTCTAAACTCACTTCCATCAATTTCTGCGCTTCCACCGCAAATTCGAGCGGCAGCTGTTTGAACACTTCTTTGCAAAACCCATTCACAATCATTGAAACGGCATCTTCAGGAGTCAGGCCCCGCTGGGTGCAATAAAACAATTGATCATCTGCAATTTTGGAGGTGGTGGCTTCATGTTCCACCCGCGCTGTTGGGTTTTTGACTTCAATATGGGGAAAAGTATGGGCCCCACACTCATGACCAATCAACAGCGAATCACACTGGGTATAATTGTGGGCATTCTTGGCCGAGGGTGCCACCCGCACCAAGCCACGATAAGTGTTCTGCCCGCGATGGGCGGAAATGCCTTTTGACAAAATCGTGCTTTTTGTATTCTTCCCAATGTGGATCATCTTGGTACCGGTGTCCGCCTGCTGATGATGATTGGTCAAGGCCACCGAATAGAACTCGCCTACTGAATCATCCCCCTGTAAAACCACCGACGGATACTTCCAAGTAATCGCTGAGCCGGTTTCAATCTGCGTCCAGGAAATCTTGGATTTTTTGCCTCGACAGGCTCCGCGCTTGGTCACAAAATTGTAAATACCCCCCCGCCCTTCTTCATCGCCAGGATACCAGTTTTGCACCGTCGAATATTTGACGGTCGCATTGTCCAAAGCCACAATTTCCACCACCGCTGCATGCAGTTGGTTTTCATCTCGCTGAGGCGCGGTGCATCCTTCCAAATAACTGACCGATGCCCCTTCATCCGCAATAATCAGCGTCCGCTCAAACTGCCCCGTTTTAGCTGCATTAATCCTAAAATAGGTCGACAATTCCATAGGGCAACGCACCCCTTTTGGAATGTAAACAAATGACCCATCGCTGAAGACTGCTGAGTTTAAAGCTGCAAAAAAATTGTCTCGGGTTGAGACCACTGTCCCCAAATATTGCTCCACTAAATGAGGATAGGTTTGCACCGCCTCTGAAAAGGGGCAGAAAATCACACCTGCTTCCAAGAGTTTTTCTTTAAACGTCGTCACGACAGACACACTGTCAAACACTGCATCCACCGCGACTCCAGCTAAAGTCGCCCATTCATGGAGGGGGACGCCCAGCTTTTTGTATGTTTCCAACAATTTGGGGTCGACCTCAGACAAGCTCTTGGGCCCATCATTTTTAGATTTGGGTGCCGAATAATAGCTGATGGCTTGGTAGTCGATCGGCGCAATCTTCAAATGGGCCCAAGTCGGCATCGCGAGCGTTGTCCAATGACGATACGCCTTCAGACGCCATTCCAACATAAACTGCGGTTCATTTTTAATTTTGGAAATCGCCCGCACAACGTCTTCATTTAAACCCGGCGGAAATGAAAGTGATTCAATATCTGTGACAAAGCCATGTTGGTAGTCACTGCCAACCAGCTCTTTCAACAAATCACTCATGCGCCCCCACCATGCATTTTAGGGGGGCCATTCTAGTGTACGCAAGCCAGAATGGTCAAGGCACAGAAATGACTAGGTAAAAGCAAGGGGGATCTGTATAATGGCCGCTCTTTTACCTATATAGAAAAATTTTTTATGTTTGATCCTGCCAAAATTCGTAATATCGCTATCATTGCTCACGTTGATCATGGCAAAACGACACTTGTCGATAAATTGCTTCAGCAATCAGGAACCTTGGGCGAACGCGCTGCCATTGTGGAGCGGGTGATGGATTCCAATGACTTGGAAAAAGAACGGGGGATCACCATTCTTGCCAAAAATACGGCGATTGGGTACAAAGATTTTCACATCAATATCGTCGACACCCCAGGCCATGCGGACTTTGGTGGGGAAGTTGAGCGGGTGTTGTCGATGGTGGATTCTGTTTTACTTTTGGTCGATGCAGTAGATGGCCCCATGCCTCAAACTCGTTTTGTGACGCAAAAGGCCTTTGCTCAAGGTTTACACCCGATTGTGGTCATTAACAAAATCGACCGGGATGGCGCCCGCCCCAATTGGGTGGTCGATCAAGTCTTTGATCTGTTTGTGAAGCTGGGTGCAAGCGACGAGCAACTTGACTTCCCGATTATTTACACCTCTGCCCTTCAAGGCATTGCCAAACTCGATTTGAAAGATGAGGCGACAGACATGAGCGCCCTCTTCGAAACCGTCATTAACAAAGTGGCTGCGCCTGATGTGGACGTGAACGCGCCCTTCCAAATGCAAATTTCATCCCTCGACTATTCAAGTTATGTCGGCATTATTGGGATTGGACGCATCAAACGCGGCAAGGCACGCAGCAATATGCCTGTCACGGTGGTTGATGCTGAAGGCAAAACCCGCAATGGCCGCATTTTGCAAGTCTTGGGTCATCATGGACTCAAACGGATTGAAGTGTCTGAAGCGATGGCAGGCGATATTGTCTGCATCACCGGATTGGACAAACTGTTTATTTCTGACACCCTCTGCGACCCCAGCTGCATTGAAGCACTACCCGCTTTAACGGTGGATGAACCCACCGTGACCATGACCTTCCAAGTCAACAACTCACCCTTTGCAGGCAGGGAAGGCAAATATGTGACCTCCCGCCAAATTCGTGAACGCCTTCAAAAAGAATTGATGCACAATGTGGCCCTGCGTGTTGAAGACACCGCAGATCCTGACAAATTTCAAGTTTCTGGTCGTGGAGAGTTACATCTTTCCGTCCTCATCGAAAACATGCGTCGCGAAGGATTTGAATTGGCAGTCTCCCGCCCGGAAGTGATTCTACACACCAAAGAAGATGGCAGTGTTGAAGAGCCCTTTGAATCGGTCATGATTGATGTAGAAGAAGTCAATCAAGGCGCTGTCATGGAACGCATGGGCACCCGTCAGGGAGAATTGCTCAACATGGTTCCGGATGGACAAGGACGCGTTCGACTGGAATACATGATGCCCACCCGCGGTCTCATTGGCTTCCGTACTGAATTCATGAGTGTGACCTCAGGCTCTGGCATTTTAACCCACGTCTTCGATCATTATGGCCCCATGAAAAAGAACGTTGCAAACCAACGTGCGCGAGGGGTTTTGATTTCCAATGCTCCAGGGAAAGCCGTTGCTTTCGCCCTCTTCAATCT
>CAYGFJ010000074.1:5319-7032 GCA_964349115.1 uncultured Francisellaceae bacterium | reverse complement strand
GGTGGATGTCGTATTAGTCTTTGATCCGCCTTGGAATTCTGAGAAAATGAGTGAGGCTGCAAAATTAGAGCTAGGATTATTTTAGTGCTTGGCGTCAGCAAAAAAATCCTTTATACTCCTTCTCGATCTTTTATCTACCCATCACCCAATAAGGAGTTTCTGCCATGACCATTCAAACCGTCGAACAACGCATTATTAATGAATTTGACTGCTCCGTCTCCGAGCTTTTAGCAAAATATGCGAATGAGGGTTTGACGTCAAAAGAAGTGGCTGAAATTTTACAATGTGGTGTTTCAAATGTGCGCCGCATCGCACGCAAATACAATATTCGTTTCAATCAACCCACCATGCAATCCAAAGTGGTGCACAGCAAAGAATTTTTGGATCAAGCCATCAACGCGACCAACTTTTTGTCTCGTGCATGGCGCCTTAATTTTTCTGCCTAAGGGTTTATGACCACCGCTATTTATCCCGGGACTTTCGACCCAATGACAAAGGGGCACCTTGATTTGATCAAGCGTGCCTCTTCTCTTTTTGACCGCCTTATCATTGGTGTTGCTGTAGGTCACCATAAAAAAACTCTGTTTTCTCTAGAAGAGCGCCTGGCTTTTGTCGAGAGTGTCACTGCATCAATCCCCAATGTCCAAGTTTTTCCCTTGTCGGGTTTGCTGGTGGATTTTGCCGAAGCGCATGCGGCCTCTGTTGTGTTGCGCGGCCTGCGGACCGCTGCAGATTTTGAATATGAATTTCAATTGGCAGGGATGAACCGCAATTTGAATCCAAAGATTGAAACTGTGTTTATGACCCCCTCGCAAGAAACCCTATTTATCTCAGCGACATTGGTACGAGAGCTGATTCTGCTAAAAGGCGATCTCACCCAATTTATCCCTGCCCCAGTTTTGGCTTTGATTCAAAAGGCCGCTCATGTCGCTTAAAATCACTGATGAATGCATCAACTGCGATGTCTGTGAACCAGAATGCCCCAACGATGCCATCTCCCCCGGTGACCTGTTCTATGTCATCGACCCCAACAAATGCACTGAATGCATCGGCCATTTCGATGTCCCGCAATGCCAAGAAGTCTGTCCAGTGGAATGTATTATTCCCATGCTTACTGCATAAAATATTTATCCCACCCAAAAATACGCGGTATAGCATGTATTATATAAAATTTATTGAAATAGTCACGAATAGAGTGAAATATTATTTTACATCACGTAAAAAATAATTATATAATGGATCTTGTGTCTTAAAATCAGGAGCGAAAATGAGTCATGGTGGCGGTGATGGTCGCGTCAAGCGCGAAGTTATTGGGGTAGATGAAGAAGTTGGGGCTGGTGGAGGTGCTGCTGAGGTTGTTGTAGAAGCGCCCAGAGTTGTTGTTATAGTCCCAAAATCTGAAGCTGGTGGCGGAAGCGGCGGTGGAGGCGGCGGTGGAAGTGGTTATGGTAGTGGTGGAGACGGACATGGCAGCGATGATGGTTTAGATGATGGTTTAGATGATGGTTTGGGGGCTGATGTCGGTATTGAGGTTCTTGCGAAAATTTTGAATGATGACCTTCATCCCTCTTTTTCTGAGCTGTTGACTCTCGTGGAGGAAGGCAACGAAGCTCAAAAATGGAATGCGCTTACTCAGCTTCGTGGCTTTGCAAAAAATGCGGCTGGTCGCAATGCGATGCTAGCAGCGAATGCAATTCCTCGATTGGTAACATG
>CAYGFJ010000074.1:0-5309 GCA_964349115.1 uncultured Francisellaceae bacterium | reverse complement strand
CGTATCGAAATACAAAAATTCCAGAAGATATAATGGTCTTGCTCGGACAGCTTGCAACGACAAAAGGCTCTAAAAGAGCACTCGGGGAGGAAATACAAAAATTCAAAGACAAGGACGGCAAACCTTGCTTTCTTCAGGACTTGTTGCAACATAGTTATATCTCCGTGCCCTGCCAAACTTTTAAAGATAAGGACGGCAAACCTTGCTTTCTTCAGGACTTGTTGCCATATAGTTATATCTCCGTGCCCTGCCAAACTTTTGTGTTCAATCAGCTTGACGCCCCAGCGCTGATTAGCTTACTAAGACATGAAGATCTAAGTATAAAAAGAGCTGCATTTGGACTCGTAGAGGGCAAGTACGAGCGTGTTTTCAAAAATAAAGAGATGTTCGTGGGTGCTGTTTCTGCTTCTTTGTTACGCCTTGGGAGTCAAGAAGAACGTATTTTCACATATCCTGTGCTGTGCTGTTTAGCAAAGCATACAGACTTTGTGGCTGAAATGCAGAAGGGGTCTCGTGAGATGCTGGAGATGCTCCATGTAGAGATTCCAGACTATTATCCAAAACTGAAAGAATTCATAAAAACAGCGCTTGATGGCATGCCCGTGGGCCCAAAATCTGAAGCTGATGGCGGCGGTGGAGGCGGTGCTTCTTCTGGCGCAGCTTATGCTGGCGGTGCCTTTAGCGTAGCATGCGGCATTGGCGCTGGCGGTCAGGGAAGAGCAACGGCTACCACAGTGAGCGCTGCACTGGGAAGGGAAGCAGATGTGCAGGATTTCTGCATTAACCTCCTTGCAAAATTGGACAGTGCATCGACACCCGAAATTCTTGAAGAATTCCGAAATAATTTTACTTCTAAAATCGATGAATATGGCTCTCGCTTGGTGGTTATGACATTCGCGCAACCGGGTTTTATGACACAGCTATTGGCCAAAGCAGCTGTGGTTAAATTTGATATTCTAGACATCATTTATGCAAAAGCACGATCCGAGTCTGCTCTACTCCAGAGTTTTACAGCTGCAATCCAGAAGATTCCTCTTGATGCGCCTGTGCATGCGGCATTACAGGGCAGTTGCTGTGAATGCAAAAATTTATTTCAGGATCCCTCCCTCGAAAGGAGTGAGGCTGTGAAGCGGACAGTTGCGGGTGCTTTTGCTGCAGTTGAGGGGATTGGCGATGCCGATTTGCCTCCAAAAAAGCGTGTGCGCCAAGAGCCATCGGCAAATTAAACGGTAATATTTTTCTTTAAGGAGAAGCCATTGGCTGCAGCACCCGCAAGTACTTCAGATGTTTTAAGTGATATTTCACCCAAAATTTTGCTCAGCAGAGCGATGGAAGCAATCACAGGGCATGAGTTTCAGTTGGCGGCTGATTTGCTTGAACTCGCTATTCATGCCAATGCCAAGTATTTGCCTGCATTACAGGTGTATCGACACCTCGTCCGTCATCAACCCGAGCTGCTTATCAAAAGCCATCTGCTTTTTAATGATTTGGATCGCTTGATTGAGATTGCAAAAAAGGAAGAAGTGAAGGAGCTGATTGCTGGAGCTCACAGTGAATTTGCAACAGGGACAGGATTGCCAGCGATTCCACATGGGGGTGAGCCTGCTTGGTTTATGGATACAGACTCCAAAAATGCCTATGTTCGCTCCCTGATTCCCCCTGGAGATTTTGAGGCCTATCACCGTGCGATTTCTGGCATAGACATCGCTTATGCAAAGCAAGATTTTCTGGAAGCGGCAGCCTGTCTTCAGGCATTAATTTTAAAATCAAGAGCAGGGGAGCTGGATCTCAAATTTTTGCTGACCCAGCAATTGCTCTTGGAAAAAGAACCCAAAACCGCTTTTATTTTTTGTGATGAGCGCCCAATCAATCTCCCCAATATTCTCAGGCTTATTCATGAGCAAGTTAAGGCCATAGACACAAAAAATCGATCGCTCGTGGCTGAGCTGAAGGGAGTGCTGAGGAGAGATAAAAAAAATAGTTGTTCCCAGGCGCTTTTACGTACTTTGACCAGTGTGCCAGAAAGTCTGGCAGAGAAAGTAAAAAAATTGAGAGAGGAGGGGGATCTGTTAAGTCTTGCTCGACGGGCCAGTTTGAAAGTGCCTGAAGCGCAATATGAACTGGGAGAGCTTTTGGAAGCAAGCAGTGAACCACTTTTGGCAGAGTGTTTATTTATTGATGCATGGCAAGGGGGTTCAGCCCCTGCACTGAGGGCCTTGGAAGAGCAAAAAGAAGTGCGTGCGCATCAATTGAAGTCAGTGATTGATGAACTCACAAAAGGGGAGTGGAAGACAGGCTTTTCATGGTTTAAAGCAATTTTGAAAACAGCCCTCATGGAACCTTGTGCTTGGTTGCTGTTGCTTGCGGTGTTGGAGGCGCGCATTCCTGAAATTGTTCCCATTGCGACTGAAGAAGGCTGGAAGATTGAAAGTATTCGCGCACATATTACAAACGCTATTAAGACCAATCCAGCCCTGACCTTGAGAGATCAAAGCAATTTTATTCGGATGTATTTGAAAGACGCAGGGGATCAAGCCTGGAGAGACTTCTTTTTTATCATATACTCCAAAGTGGCCAATGCCATGAAAAGCGAAGTGCATCATTCAGCGAGTGCATTGCGTGAATCCATGAGAGCAGAAAAAAACAACGCTTTTTTGTTGATCTGGACCAATGATTATTTTCAAAAGCTTTTTGAAGAAGATATTAAAATAGAAATGCTTCAGGTGTTTGATTTAGAGTGCATTAAAAAGGGCTGTGTACAACAAGCTGAGATTTTGAAAAGAGTCATTCAAAAAGATGATTGCTTTTTGCCAGCACAAATGATGTTGTTGATCTTGGTGGAACGATATCCAGGCGCCTTGAAAGATCAAGAGACTTACCGAAAGTTATTAGACTCAATCACGACTGCACTACAAGACCCCGCAGATCCTCATGTTCAGAGGATGCATCAGTATTTGTCTGAAAATAAAGGTCCTTGGATAAACTTGGTGAAAGCACGTTTTCCTGTGCTGTTTGATTTGGATCAGCGCGCGCAGTTAGTTTTATATGAAGGGCTCTTGAGTTCTGACGCGGGTGGCCTTCCTAATGTTGGCAGTATTGCGCGCTATGCGATTTACATGAATTTAAAAGCCGCGGAGGGGGGTGCCTTGCGTTCTGCGCATGCCATTTTAGAAATATCGGCCATGCATGATCAGCATCCGCATGCTTTATTTGAATTGGCGCAGTTTTCTGAATTTGAATCAAATCGAGCAGGTCGTGTGCGCGCTCTCAGTTTGTACAAACTGGCCCATGAAGCTGGGCACCCTGATGCCAGAAAGGAAGAGCTGCGATTGTCCATGCCCCCTGAATGGCATTTGAGGGCCGCCATGAAGCAATATAAAACAAAAGAAGCCCTCGCCCTAGCGCTTCAGATTTTCATGGAAGATCACGGAGCGTCCGCAAAGCAAAAACTGTTTGCATTTTGTGAGAAGTATCACACAGAAAGTTGGTTTGTTGATTTAAAAACGGATGACCGTCTTTCAGCAGGGGCTGTGTCGCATCCTGCCGCAACGCTAGCACCTTGTCCGCCTAAACAATCTGCTCTCCCTCAAAGAAAGCCCGCTCCTGCTTCAGTCCCAGAAGGGCCCCGCTCGATCGCTGTGTCTTATTTTCCGCGGGGCACAGGTTCAGCACCTCCTTTGCCTGTATCGACAGCACTTGCTGAAAAGCATGCATTAGAACAGGCCATCGCCAAATTACAAAAAAGAGTCGCATCTCAAAGCGATGCTGCAGTGCTTCGTATTGATGAAAACAGGCGTTTGCGCGCGCAATTGGCCGCTGCGCAATTGGCCACTGTATTCAAAACTCAGGAGCCAAGAAGCATGGCTGAGGCAGCCTCAGGGGTATGTGCTGTTCTGTTATCCGGTGTTTCATAAAATAAGCCTTGACTTGTCCCCTGAAGCTCCCTAAAATTGCAGCCTCTCCGTGGAGCGGTAGTTCAGTTGGTTAGAATGCTGGCCTGTCACGCCGGAGGTCGCGGGTTCGAGTCCCGTCCGCTCCGCCATTTTCTTATCCCTAGTTTAAGTATTGATCCACACCTGTTGTAGAGCCAAATAATTCTCATGAAAGTGAGATTGTGATCTTGATGAATCTCTGTGAATTACCAGCTTAAATCTTTCAAGGTCTGAATGTTCAAAGCATCCCGTTGCTTTTGCAAAAGGGAGGCAATGCCTGCTTTGCCCAGGGCCAGCATTTCTTGAAACTGAATTTCAGTAAAGGGGCGACCCTCCGCCGTACCTTGAATTTCAATAAAGCCGCTTTCATCATTCATCACAATGTTCATGTCGGTTTCAGCCGTGGAATCTTCGGCATAATCCAAATCCAGCACCACTTCCCCTTTGTAAACACCGACGGACACAGCCGCCACCAAGTGTTGGAGAGGGTGGGGGATTTGCATTTTCGACTTCAATAAATTTTTGTGCTTAAAATGTTGGAGCGCATCGGCCAGTGCCACGCAAGCGCCTGTGATGGAGGCCGTGCGCGTACCCCCATCGGCTTGAATGACATCGCAGTCGATGTTGATGGTGTACTCAGGCAAGAAATTGAGATTGACGGCGGAACGCAATGAACGGCCGATGAGACGTTGAATTTCGTTGCTGCGACCGGTTTGTTTGCCTTGGGTCGCTTCCCGCTGCGTACGCTCTGAAGTCGCGCGGGGCAACATGCCATATTCGGCAGTGAGCCAAGCCTGGCCTTTTCCTTTCAAAAATCGGGGGACACTTTCAACCAAACTTGCTGTACAGATGACTTTGGTTTCGCCATAACAGACCAGGACTGAACCCTCAGCATGTTTGGTGTAGTTGCGGTGAATCTCGATGGATCGCAATTCATCATTGGCGCGTTTACTGGGTCTCATGGTTGTGCTCCAAAAAGCGTGTAGTATAATCGCTTTTCGAAAAAAAGAGCTAGCTGTACGCGTGTTTGAAAAACTTTCCTCCATCCAAAAGCTTGGACAGGCTTTACAAGCCCAATGCCCTGACTGGCGCATTCGCTTGATTCACAATTTTGAACCAGAAGCATCAGGCGATTATCTGCGTGAAATTATGCATGAAACGCCAGCGTTTCCATTGGTGTATGCGCGCGTTGAAGTGCCGCTGGAAACCTATCGCGCCTTTGAAGCGCAGTTGTCGACGCTGGGTGAACGTTCCATTGGCGATGCCTTTTTATTTTTGAGAGATGATGTCGCTCGCGAAGCGTTTGTGATGCGAGAGATTGATGTGTCAAGCCCTTTTTATGACTGCATCAAAGTTCATTTGAAAGAAGAGGGGCCT
>CAYGFJ010000073.1:0-7052 GCA_964349115.1 uncultured Francisellaceae bacterium | reverse complement strand
GTCTTACCCTACGATCAACACATCATCCCCATCGAAGTTAAATCCGGCAGCAGCGGCTGGCTCAAGTCCTTAAAGCTGTTTATGGCCGAAAAAAATCTCCCTCTGGGGGTACGAATCTCTGAGAGACCTTTGAATATTGAGCCAGGATTGATTTCCATTCCACTCTATATGGTCTTTCGTTTAAGAGATTTGCTCACGGGCTTTCTTTAATGCTCGCAACCAAACTCACCATGCCTGACACCCCCAAGAGGACGAGCAGCAGGAAAGGGGCCTTAAAATGCAAAATCAAGAGGCTGGCCACAAAGGGAATGAAGCCCGCCAAGGCGTAACAGCCGGCGTAGCTTAAGGCAACCAGGCGATAGCGCACAGCAGTGGGGAAAGTGTGAGCCAACATCATGGGGTAGCAGGCGGCCATGATGACAATCAATAAATAATAGACGAAATTGAAGAGATACAAGGCATAGGGCCAGGATGATTGAAGCAAGATAAACAAAAAGGGCAAAGCGATCGCGCTCAAGATAACCCCACAGATAAAAAGAGTGCGGCGGCCAATGACATCACCCAGCAGGCCAAAAATTGGGAGCAAAAGAGCCGTACTTAAAAAGCCCACAAGCATGGTCAAGAAAATCTCGCTTTCCGTGTACGTGGTGGCCGTCATGAGATAACCCGGCAAGGTGAGTCCAATAGAGACGAGCACTGCTGGCAACCACATGAGGAGAATGGCATGCACAACACGCTTCCAGCTCCGCCTGGCGCAAGGGGGGTTTTTTTTGTCAAGATCTAAAAACTCAAGAAACAAGGCTGACTCTGTTGTTTTGCAACGCATCCAGCAGCCTGCAAAGCCCAAGATGAAGGCAAATAAAAAGGGGAAGCGCCAGGCATAGGCAAGAATTTGGGCTTCGGTGTAAAAGTGACTCACCAGAAAATTGACCCCAGCACTCAAGCCCGCACCCAAACCCACTCCCCAAAACAGGAAGCCGGACATCAAACCAGCCCGTTTTGTGTGGGCAGCATGTTCGTAAATAAAGACAATGGCGCCCGGCAATTCGCCCCCTTCGGAAACCCCTTGGATCATCCGCAGAACCACCAAGAATACGATTGAAAGATGAAAAGGCAAATCCGTCGGCAACAATCCCATTAAAGTGGTGGCCAGCGTCATCATGGCGATCGAAATCAGCAATAGTTTTTTGCGGCCCAGATGATCTCCAAAAGCGCCCAAGGCAAACCCTCCCAAAGGGGTCACCAACGAGCCCACGGCAAAGATGAGAAATGTTTCGATCAAGGCTGAGGCTGCACTCGAGTGAAAGAACAGCACCGCCAAGATTTTTGCCTGCATTGCAAAAGTGATGAAGGCGTAATATTCCAAACCAGACCCGATGCCTGTAATCAAGGCCAATCGGCAATACGAAGCGGGTACTTGTCTCATGGATCAAGTCCTAAAATTTCTGAAGCGTTGATTTTACCACAGCAAAGCTTGATAATGAGAATCCTTCACAAAGACCTGATCTTATGCCTGTTTCGATTAAAACCCCTGAAGCCATTGAAAAAATGCGTATTGCCGGCAAATTGGCTGCCGAAGTTTTGGAAATGATTACCCCTCACGTGGTGCCTGGCGTCACCAGCAATCACTTAAACGACCTCTGTCATGATTTTATGGTGAATGTGCAGCAAACCATTCCCGCGCCCTTGAACTATGGCCACCCTCCTTTTCCAAAATCGATCTGCGCCTCACCCAATTATGTGGTCTGCCACGGCATTCCCAATGACAAGCCATTGAAAAAAGGCGATATTCTAAATCTCGATATCACCATCATCAAAGACCACTATCACGGCGACACCAGCAAAATGTTTATCGTGGGCGATGACACATCTATTCTCGGAAAACGCCTGATAAAAGTCTGCCATGAAGCGCTCTGGCGCGGGATTCGTGAAGTCAAACCCGGTGCACACTTGGGAGACATTGGCTTTGCCATCCAAAATTATACTGAGGCCCAAGGATTTTCAGTCGTGCGCGACTACTGTGGCCACGGCATTGGCACGGTCTTTCATGAAGAACCTCAAGTTTTACATTATGGAAAACGCGGTGAAGGCCTGGAATTAAAAGAAGGCATGACCTTCACCATCGAACCCATGATCAACGCCGGCAAAAAAGACGCCAAAGTCCTGCCCGATCACTGGACAGTCGTCACCAAAGACCACTCCCTCTCTGCACAATGGGAACATACGATTTTGGTGACCCAAGATGGCTTTGAAGTGTTGACCCTGCGGCAGGAAGAGCAATGTCAGTAGGCCTGCCATATCCAGGGCCTTTGCACTATCGACCATCACCAATGCCAGGCGAAGATGTTACGTTAGCCGCACTTCCTGAAGTAGCTTCAGGGGGAACATCAATGCCATGTTTGTTTGCAAATGCAAGCGCTGCGTTCACATAGCGACGAGCTTCCTTTTCGGAGTTCTCTAATTCCCGTGCTCTTTGTTCACGTACGCGATATTGACCCATCTGGACTCCTGTATACATGAAGATTATGCCGCTAAGCATATAAGAGATTGAGCCCAGCACTGAAGATACTGAAGGTTCGGTAGGCTTGTGATCTCCATGACTCATTGGGTGTGGCCTGGTTGTTAATGCGGGACGATAGCTCATAAGTGTACTCCTGAATTTTGCATTTGTCTGAAAGGAGAAGAGGCAATATGGGCTCGTTGTGCGCAACAGGCCTATGCTCACTATTGAGTAAAACCAAGAGGAAACCAATACGCCATATACAAGGGATAGCGATGATACTGATGAAGTTCATCGATCATGAGCGGTTTTCCGCTGAAGGTCACTCGATAGGGAGGGTGGTATTTTTCGGCGTATTTGTTGAGACTTTGATTGCGGGTGACCCAGCCGGATTTAACTTCGAGGGGGATCACTGCATTGTCTTTGACAAACAAAAATTCAATTTCAGAGCGGGTGTCTTGCCAGCTGTATAAAGGCGCTTGATGCTTCATTAGCAATTCTTGGGCGATAAAATTCTCAGCGCAGTAGCCTTTATAAGTGCCATAGTCATAGTCCATGATGGATTGCGCGGACAAGTCAGACAGCGCAGCCAAAATGCCGATGTCGAAAAGATAAAGCTTAAAATGCGAGACTTCAGTGTATGCAGACAAGGGCAATTCGACATGACTGACACAAGGCACTTTGATGATGAGCTCCGCTGCAAGCAGCCAATCAATCACACTGGCTAAGCGCTGATAGCGGTCTATGCCAGGAACAATGCCTTTAAACTGAAAACGTTGCGAACTGCCATCTTGTGATTGGGCCAATTGACTGGGAATGGCCCGCCAAAGACGGTCGATCTGCATGGCATTCACTTTGCCGGAATGCTTTGCAATATCTGCATAATAGCCATAAATCAATTCATTCTGCTTTTGACGCACGAGCGTGAAGGCGCGATAGCGATTGTCTTTGTGGTCAATATAAGTCTGCACCACTTCAGGCAGACCGCCTGTCACCAGATAAATTTTAAACTGCTCCCAGAGATGGGCATGAATGGTTTCTGAAACAGAATCTCCCAAGCGACACTGATTCAAGACAGACAAGGCGGCCTCATCTTGATTGGCCGCCAAAAATTCTGCAAAACACATGGGGCGCATCGACAGAAAATCCACTTTCCCCACGGGAAAAGAAGCCTCTGACAAGTAGAGTCCCAGCAGTGATCCGGCGCAACATAATGCCAGCTCTGGCAGTTGCTCAGCAAAATACTTAAGACTGGTGAGCGCCACAGGGCAAGCCTGGATTTCATCAAAAATCAGCAAGTCCTGGGTCACATCAATGTCTGTCCCCAAGATAAAACGCAAATCCGTCAAAATCCGCCGGGGTTCAAAATCCCCTTCAAACAAAGTCGCCAGCTTTTGATTTTGCTCGAAATTGACATAATGAACCCGTTGAAAACAATTGGCCCCAAACTGTTTTAAAATAGTGGTCTTTCCAGTTTGTCGAACCCCTTTTAAAATCAAAGGTTTACGGCCCGATTTCTGTTTCCACTCCTGCAAATCCCGGAGGATATATCTTTCCATAAACGGCTCCTATGACGTTTTTTACAAGTTATTATCGTCATTTTTGCCGTTTATTGCAAGTTGAATGCCAGGCCTTTCACCCTGCAAAGGTTTTTGAGTCTAGATATTGTGGGATTTAGGAGCCAGGGGAACGGGGCAATAACGCCTTTGCCGCTTCTGGAGTCTCTTCTGTGCGAGCACAGCAGAATGCTGTTGAAAAACAACCTCTGCGCGGAGTGCCCTTGTCATCAGATGCTGCAATAGCATCTGCATCGTCTTTACCTGCTCCAGCAAGTTCAGAAGACACTTGGGCTTGATCACTCACGTAACCCCTTTTTTGTGCCGCTTTGAATTGATTGCAGTACATTAATGCAGATGCTGCTACACCTATACCAGCAAGTCCAAGACTAACGGGATTCCAATCAACTCCTGCAGCATGAACACTGAATCTGTCACTGACCTCGCCAACAGCAGCATAAGTCGCTGCAAATCGATCAGCAGATGCTGGAGCTCCTGTTAATGCGCTTGCGACACCGCCTCCTATAGTTGGTATGGCTCGCACTACTCCGGCTGTTTCTGCTGAAACATGCCGATTCATTGTCCGGACTGCAGCATCTGCAGTTGCTGGAAGTACTGTTTGACCTTGAAGCTGCTGGTGATGGGGGAAAGCATAGTCTTGCTGATCTCGCATCAGGCATGGAACAGCGGTGATCAGTGCACAGCAAGCAGCGGCAGCTGCTGCGGCTAGCCCTCCTAGTCGATGTGCACACATAATAGGAGCAGCGACCAATGAAATCGCATATACGACGGGGTTAATGCAGCGCGCGCATTGTAAGGCGCAAGGCTCAATACGAGCGCAGCAGCGCGGTTTTATTTCATCATAAGGTGGAAAAAGAATACCTTCTGATCTGAAAACACGTTGTCGATAATTTTCATACACAATCGGGGCATTGAGCACAAAGTCTGGAATAGCAAGCATCGTCCCTAAAGTTGCACCACCCACTGCACCCACAATTCCTCCCATGGCTGCTCCACCACTTGCTAAGGTCGCTGCATTAGTTGCGCACTCTCCGATAAGGACCTCTGCAGCGAGCCAGGTGAGCTTGAGGGAACTCGGGTTTTTGACAGTTGGAAAGTCAATATACTTAATCTCCGCTGATTCAGGCTCTTTATAAGCAAGTTTATCCTTTCCGTCTATCGTCTTTATTTCAATATCTCTGCACCCCAGTTCACCTAACAGTGCTATCGTGTTGTCTTTCCACCCCTCTATATTCAGATCTTTTGCGCTCAAAACAGCTTGCTGTCCAGAATAATCATGTTGAAAATGCCCGCCTAGTGTCACAGCTGCGGAGCAACCTAACCAGCTTCCGATGGCACACAATCCACTTGTAACCGTTTCAAAAGCCTCGCCCGCCTTAAACATCAATGGGTTCCATACAGCACAGGCAAAACACCATTTTGCGCTTTCCTTCATAATTAAGGGGGCAGTTCTCTTTAAACCAATCATTTCATATAGCTTATACTCGTTACTCTCTAAAAGTGCTGCGAGCTCACGAGGTGCATAGCCTGCCTCAATGCTCAGGCCACGAGGTGCGGTTTCTAGTTCTTCTTCTGAAGCTGCAGCAGATGGCGTTACGTGGTCAGCTGCAAATGCAATATGTTGATCCCGAACCTCTCCCGCAGTCACGGGTCTTGAGGCCACTTCTTTTGTTTGAACTGGGCGTCTTGCTGGGGCAGCAGCCATGATTTTCTCCTTTATTCTTATTGATCGCTTAGGAACATTCTATCAAAAACGATTGACAAAATCAATATTTAAATTAAAAAACATATTTAAAATATGGTTTGTATAATTTATTATGAAGTTCCTAAGCTTTTGCTTCAGCGACGGATGCAGCACCAGCACCAGCAGCATGACATATACTTGATTTGCTGCTCTATCATGGATAGTCAAAGACTGTCAGACAAAATTTTCCACACAACAGTCAAATCGTCGACCCTTGCGCCGCCGCCTTGAGCGAGTTCAGGACGTCCACCGCCTTTGCCGCCTAGAGGGGCCAGCATTTTATTGAGGAGATCGCCGGCTTTGTGGGTTTTGGCAAGATCAGGGGTGACCCCTACAATGAGGCTGGTGTTGTCAGCGCTGCAAGACGCCAAAGCCACTACGCCGTGTTGGATGTGTTTTTTGAGGGCATCGACCAATGCGGCCAAATGTTTGGGTAGAGCGCCTTTGACTTCAGCCATCACCAATTCAATGCCGCCAAGCGTTTTTTTGCCGGCCAGCAATTGCTGGGGCAAGCTTGTGAGCAAGGTTTCTAGTTCACGCACTTCAGTTTGTTTTTGCAGCGCCTTGAAAGATTCTTCCAATTCCAGCACACGCACTTTTGACTTATTCCATTCTGCTTCCAAATAGGCTTTGGCGGGCAAGGACGTCATGCCCTCAATTCGGCGAATGCCTGAGGCAATGGCGCCTTCGGAGATGATTTTAAACAAACCAATTTCCCCCGTGTGACGGACATGGGTTCCGCCGCATAACTCAAGAGAAACTTCACCCATACGCAAGACCCGCACTTTTGCTCCATATTTTTCACCGAACAGAGCTGCAGCGCCCATTTTTTTGGCAGCTTCCAAATCCATGATGGTGGCCTCAACGGTGTAGTCTTCTGAAATCCATTGGTTTACATATTCTTCGACTTGCAAACGCTCTTCGGCATTCAAAGCTTTGGGGTGAGAAAAATCAAAACGGAAACTCTCCGGAGCGACGAGAGACCCCTTTTGCTCAACATGCGCACCCAGCACTTTTTGCAGGGCAGAGTGCAATAAATGCGTGGCGGAGTGATTGCGCGCGGTGTAACGACGGCGTTCTTCATCCACGCGCGCTTCAACCAGCATCCCCAAACGCAATTCGCCTGCGGTGACATGACCGCAATGCAGAATGGCCTCTCCCTGCTTTTGCGTGGTTTTCACCACAAAATCACCGCCTGCAATGTGCAAGATGCCCTGATCCCCAATCTGGC
>CAYGFJ010000072.1:0-7067 GCA_964349115.1 uncultured Francisellaceae bacterium | reverse complement strand
GTGTGCGGGCGTGCCGCGTTATACAGAAAAGGAGCAGCAGATTTTGGCCGTGACGCAAGCGTGGAATGAGGCGGTCAACGCTCATGATGCCAATGCAGTGGTGGCTCTTTACAATCCTCACGCGTATTTTTTCCCAACCTTTGCCACCCGTGTTTTGACTTATCAGGGGCTGCATGATTATTTTGTGAAGACTTTAAAAATCGAGGATTTAAGTGTCGACTTCATCACCCAATTCCCTCGCACAGAGGGCAATTTTGGGATGAATTCGGGCCTGTATATTGTGAAATACCGAAAGCAAAATGAGTGGATTGAATTTCCCGCACATTACATGTTTATCTTCTGGAAAACCCATGGAAAATGGACGATCCTGGAACAGCGTTCGCTCATTATTCCTGAAGCTGAAAAAATTGTTTCGGCGTCTTAATGCTTGACCGTTTGATAATCTTGCGTATACTATTAAGCCATTCCGGATTGGAATATTACGTTATAATAGGAGTTCCACAATGAGTATGGCCATGCATATGTCTAAATACAGTCAAATTGAATACTTTGATCAGCTAAAAAGCGCGGGGATGAATGAGAAGCAAGCCAAAGTGGTTTTGGATCTTGTTCACTCTTCTGCTGAAGTAAACTTTAATGATTTGGTGACAAAAGATTATTTAAACGTGCGCTTGAATGAAGCTGAGCTTCGTATAAGCAATCGTATGAGTCAATTCGAACTGAAGCTCTCTCGCCGCTTCAATGCGCTTTTGGTTACGGTTGTTTTCAGCATTCTTGCGCCTTTGATTTTTCATCACTTTGGACTGATTTAAAGCCTCAACGCCCCCGCAAAAAGAGACGGTCGAGTTCATCCATTTTAAGCAGTCGCCACGTGGGGCGGCCGTGGTTGCAGTAGTCAATGTTGGGGGTGGTCTCCATGTCGGCAAGCAATTGGTTCATTTCCATTAAAGAGAGGATGCGACCCGCTTGAAGCGCGCTGTGACAGGCGACTTCAGCGAGGATTTGGTCTAAATAAGTGTCTGTTCCAGCGGAATGGCCCAGGACCTCTAAGTCATGAAAGAGTTCTGTAATAAAGCGTGAGACATCCGCATGCGCAAGGATGGAGGGCAGCTCACGAATTACAATTTTTTGATCAATCCATTCTTCAATGTGTAAACCCATTTTGGGGAAAAGCGTTTCGTATTCTTTGAAAAGAGACCACTCTTCGCGGCTCAATTGAACGGTGATCGGTAAGAGCAGACCTTGTGAAGGGATAGAATTTTTATGCCAGTCCAATTTGAGGCGTTCATAGAGGATACGCTCGTGAGCGGCGTGCATGTCAATCAAAACCAGGCCATCCCTGTGTTCTGCTAAGATAAAAGTGCCCTGAACTTGTGCCAAAGCTTTGCCAAAGCGCTGAATTTTTGGGGCTGGAATGACTGGGTCGACGAGCGTGTCGTGCTCAAATAGGGTGTGCTCAAATAGCTTATGCTCAAATAGATTGAGTGTGGCATTGCCATTTGGTTCCCCTCCTTCGCGGGGATGACAAGATTCTTGAGGGTGATAAGATGCTTGGGGATGACTCGGTTTCTGCCGATCCTGCGCAAGAATCTTTTTCAGCTCAAACATCACAAAATCATGAACCTGCCGCCCTTCCCGAAACCGCACTTCCAATTTTGCAGGGTGAACATTAAAGTCGACCGAAGCGGGTTCGACTTCCAAAAACAAAACATAGGCGGGCTGATGATCGCCGTAGAGGACATCTCGGTAGGCTTCTTTCACTGCATGTTGAATCAATTTGTCCCGAATGGGCCGGCCGTTTAGAAAGAAATACTGAAGGCCACTGCGTTTTAAAAATCGGGGCTGAACGATCAGGCCCGCCAGATGAAAGCCGACACGCGTGAGGTCAACGGGGAGGGCCTGTTCATAAAAGTCTTTGCCACAAAGGGTTTGCCAGCGTTGAATTTCACTGGCCTCCTCTTTGGCGGGGAACACTTGCCAAGACAGTTTGTGATTGTGATACAGGCTGATGCCGATGCTGTTGTGACTTAACGCCAATTTTCGTAAAGCCTCATCGATGTGATTGAACTCAGTTGCCGCGCTTTTTAAAAATTTGCGACGTGCTGGGGTGTTAAAAAAGAGGTCTCGCACTTCTATTTTGCAACCCTGAGTCATGGATGCAGGTTGAATCAATGCTTGATCTAAACGTCCGTTGACTTGAATAGAAGCGCCCAGAGACTCATCAATATGCTTTGATTTCATCACAAACCGAGAGACAGAGGCAATGCTGGCTAAAGCCTCGCCACGAAATCCCAAAGACTGCAAATTCTCAAGCTCATCGAGAGAGTAAATTTTGCTGGTCGCATGGGGAGACAGCGCAAGGGAAAGTTCTAAGGCGCGAATCCCCTGCCCATCATCCAGAACGGAAATGAGTTCCAGGCCCCCATCCACAATGCGGACTTCAATGGTTTTTGCAGCCGCATCGACGCTGTTTTCAACCAGTTCTTTGACAATGGATGCAGGCCGATCGACGACCTCACCGGCGGCAATTTGGTTCGCCAACAGGGCGGGAAGAATGCGGATGGAACGTTGATCAGACATGAAAGAATACACGCTTGTGAGGCAATAGATAAATGTACTACACTACGCCGATTATTTCCTAGGAGCTTCATGATTATGGCGGCAAAAATGCCCGAAAAAAATTTTATGACGGTGCTCGATATTGGGACCTCCAAAATCGCAGCCCTCATTGCAGAGTACACGGATACAGGGGAAGTTCACCTTTTGGGACTTGGAAATCAGCCCTCAAGAGGCTTGAAAAAAGGCGTGATTGTTAATATTGAAAACACCATTCAAGCCATTCAAAAAGCGGTTGAAGATGCAGAAGCCATGGCCGGCGTGAAAGTGACTTCTGTCTGTGCCAGCATTGCTGGGGCGCATATCAGTAGTTTTAACTCAAATGGCGTGGTGGCCATTCGGGATCGTGAAGTGACTTCTGTTGATATCGAGCGTGTGATCGATGCGGCAAAAGCCGTGGCAATTCCCGCGGATCAACGCATTCTTCATATTCTGCCTCAGGAATTTATCATTGATAATCAAGATGGAATCAAAGAGCCCATCGGGATGGCAGGCGTTCGTTTGGAGGCAAAAGTCCATCTGATTTCAGGGGCCATCAGCGCTGCCCAAAACGTGGTGAAATGTATTGGTCAATGCGGTTTGGAAGTCACCGACTTGGTGTTGCAACAACTGGCTTCAAGTTATGCCGTCTTAACCGAAGATGAAAAAGAGTTGGGCGTGTGCATGGTGGATATCGGTGGAGGCACCGCGGACATTACGGTTTTCACGGAAGGGTCGATTCGCTTCACGGCTTCAATTCCCATTGCAGGTTCGCAGGTCACGAATGACATTGCGCATGCGCTGCGGGTTCCAACGCAGTATGCCGAAGAAATCAAGATTGAGCATGGCATGGCGCTCACAAAATTAGCGAAAAATGAAGACAATATTGAGGTGCGCGGCATGTTGGATCGTCCTGGACGCACCATCTCAATCCAGTCTTTGGCCAGCGTGATTGAAGCGCGATATGAAGAGATTTTTAATTTGATTTATGAAGAACTTGCAAAGAGTGGTTTGCTTGAACACTTGGGTGCAGGTTTGGTTTTAACGGGGGGTGCGGCAAAAATGGCAGGGGTGGTTGAACTTGCTGAAGAAGTCTTAAGAATGCCTGTTCGTTTGGGGATTCCCTCCGGTGTGATGGGTCTTAATGACACCATCTCAGACCCTGTTTATGCAACAGGGGTGGGCCTGCTCGTTTATCTTGAGCAGCAACAGAAAGATTCGCTACTGCCTGCAAATGCCTTAGAACAAAGTTCTGGCGGCGTATTTTCAAAAATAAAGCGGTGGGTAGCTCAATTTTAAGAGGAAACAAAACATGTCATCAATGATGTTTGACGTATCAGAAACACTACTGGACAACGCGGTGATCAAAGTCATCGGAATTGGCGGGGGCGGCTCCAATGCGGTGGAGCATATGCTGTCTCAAAATATTGAGGGTGTTGAATTTTATTGTGCCAATACCGATGCGCAAGCGCTTCGCAATTGTACTTCACGCAATGTGATTCAACTGGGCGCTCAGCTCACAAAAGGCTTGGGTGCTGGGGCCAATCCTGAAATTGGGAAACGTGCAGCCCAAGAAGATCGCAATCGTTTGCAAGACATTTTAGAAGGCACCGACATGCTCTTCATCACCGCAGGCATGGGGGGTGGAACAGGAACGGGTGCAGCGCCTGTCTTGGCCGAAATTGCAAAAGAAATGGGCATTTTGACTGTTGCTGTGGTCACAAAACCTTTTCCGTTTGAAGGCCGTCGACGGATGCAAATTGCAGAAGTGGGAACAAGCGAACTCGCTGAACGCGTAGACTCATTGATCGTGATCCCCAATGAAAAACTGCTCACTGTTTTAGGAAAAGGCGTCAGCTTGTTGGATGCATTTAAAGCAGCCAATGGCGTATTGCAAGGTGCTGTTCAAGGCATTTCAGAATTGATCACCCGTCCTGGTTTGATCAACGTCGACTTTGCCGACGTCCGCACCGTCATGTCAGAAATGGGCATGGCGATGATGGGAACAGCCAGCGCGCGTGGCGAAAATCGTGCCCGTGAAGCAGCAGAATCTGCAGTGGCAAGTCCATTGCTTGAAGACGTTTCACTGTCTGGTGCCAAAGGCGTCTTGGTCAACATCACGGCTGGCATGGACATGTCGATTGGTGAATTTGAAGAAGTGGGTGAAGTGATTAAAGGCTTTACTTCCGATCAAGCCACTGTCGTCGTGGGAACCGTGATTGACCCTGAAATGCGTGAAGAATTGCGTGTCACCATTGTGGTCACCGGATTGTCCAATCACAGGGAAAAAACAGATGCCTCTCGTGAATTTTCAGTTCCTCGCTTTCAAGCTGGAAGCAGAGCACGTCAACCCCTGGGCGCTTCTGCCAACCCTTGTGCACCCAAGCGGACTGAGGTTCAAGAAGGGGACTATTTAGATATTCCCGCCTTCCTTCGTCGTCAACAGGCCGAATAGAAGCATCAACTTGTTCCCGAGGACGTCATGCAAGCGAAGCAACACACGATAAAAAACTCAGTCAGTTTGTCTGGGGTGGGTCTTCACTCTGGAAAGCAATCCAAAATCTCTTTTCACCCTGCACCGATTGGCACAGGCATTGTGTTCAGACGTGTGGACTGTGATCCAGTGAAAATCATTAAGATTTGCCATGACAAAATTTCAGAGAGCCCTCTTTGTTCCAAAATTGAAGACCAAGGGGTTTCTGTCAAAACAGTGGAACACCTGTTGTCTGCGCTGGCAGGGAAGGAAATTGACAACATTTTTGTCAACATCGATGGCGATGAAATTCCCGTGATGGATGGCAGTGCCTCACCTTTTGTTTTTTTGCTGGAAGCGGCAGGCATTGTCGAGCAAGACGCCCACCGCAGTGTGATGAAGATCAAGAAAACAGTACGCATCACTGATGGAGACCGCTTTGTTGAACTGCAACCTTTAGATCATTATCGGCTTGAAATTAGCATTGATTTTGAACATCCCTCCATTGCAAAACAGGCAGTGACCTTTGATTTCTCAGCGCCTGCTTATTCAAAAGAAGTATCCCGTGCGCGGACTTTTGGTCTCGCAGATCAATTGGATGAGCTTCACAAAAAAGGCTTGGCCCTGGGTGCCAGCTTGAATAATGCGGTGGGCCTGTCGAAAGAAGGAGTCATGAACCCAGAAGGCCTGCGTGCCAGTGATGAATTCGTTCGTCACAAACTGTTAGATGCCATCGGTGACCTGTACACCGTGGGGCCTATTCAAGGCTTGTTTCGTGCCCACAAACCCAGCCACGCCCTGACCAATCGCCTCTTAAGAGCGCTTGTTGCAGACACGTCAGCCTGGGAAACGGCTTAGCCCCATTGACATCACAATTCAAACAGACTAAACTTTACCCCTTTCTAAAAGGGGGCTTCCATCATGTTGAGCATACACACCGAAGGCGGTGAAGACTTTCGCTTTGCCATCACAAAATTCCAGTTTGAATCGGCTTTGAGTCAGTGTTACACCTTGCGTGTAGACATTCATTCAGATGAAGCATTGCCGGAATTTTCCAGCATTAGTTTACAGCCGGCGCACTTTAGTTTTACCGATGAGTCGGGGGATGTGAAATGGATTCATGGCTATGTCACTGCTTTGGACAGCCATTGCCTCACCATTCGTCCTTTTTTGTATCTGCTGCATTATGGCCGGCAGTTTAAAGTCTGGAATGGACAAAGCCGTATGAGCATGGCCAAAAGCTTGATTGACCCGCTGGTGAAAGACCTGGGCCGCTCGGCCTCAAGTGTGCAATGGAAGGTGAGTGCCCCTCTTTTGACTGAAGCAGATCCCCGGTTTGTGTTGCAGTATGCAGACAATGATTTGGCCTCTTTCGAAGAGCTGCTTCAATTAAGCGCTCGGTATTACTTCGTTCAAACGGAGACCGAAGAACAATTGATTCTGATCGACCAGCCTTCTTTTTTAGACGAGCAGACCGAGCCCTTTGTCTTTGACCCCTCCAAGCGGGAAGAAGTGGGCAGTGTGACGCCTGTCTTTTACGAGTGTAGTGTGAGTGAAACCGAACAGCCCCTGACGGCTCGCCCTCGTTATGTTGACATCACCACCCCTGATAGGTCTCGCACCCACATCCAAAAAGAAGATTCCACAACCCATGAATTCAACACCTACGCCCCCAGCGTCCAATATGATGAGATCCAACAACACGAACAAGCCCAGCTCAATTCAGGCTGTCTCCATTACGCATTGGGTACCTATTGCAATCTTCTCAGCATGGGCCAACGCTTTACCCTGGAAGATGCTGATTCAGGCGAGTCGATTTCCTTATTCCTTGAGTCCATCAATATGACCGCGAACTTGAAATCCCCCCTTGCACCCTCCGACGAAGTTGGAGCACCTTCTTCTTCCTGGCAATTTCAAGTGAACCTCATCGCCCGCGAATACACCCCAGACCCCCTCACTTTTTTGACCCCAATAAAACCTCCGCGTCGCACCCCTGGCA
>CAYGFJ010000071.1:0-7206 GCA_964349115.1 uncultured Francisellaceae bacterium | reverse complement strand
CCGCTGTGACTGTCAATTTTTTAACAGTGCAGCAAGACGCTGGCTTGGCTGCTGAATCATTAAAATCTAATCTTTTTGCTGCCGCAGGAGGGGAAAATTGATCGGCAGAACCAGGGCCTTCATCATGCGCAGTCATGTGTGATTGCGCACTTCTATATGCGGTCAACAAGGCACTTCTTTCTGCAGAATGTTGCAATGTAATGCGTAGCTGTCCTGTTAACAACTCTCTTCTTTCAGGCGAAGGGCAAGTCGATTGTAATTGCGCACCCAAATGATGCATGATCCCAACCACAGACGTACAGTATTCATCTCGCCTTTGCATCACATCAAAAACAAGCGCCTCGAGCTCCTGAACTGTCCTGGTGTTTGTTCCATACAGCATCTGTAATTCTATAATAAATCTTTCAAAGAGCGCTCGATTTGAATCAGACATGGCTTCTATCGCTTGCCGCATTACCTCATCATTCAAATCTTCTTCTTTCAAGGTCCGCAAGGCACCGCCTGATTGATGGTAGACATAGCCATACACCAAGTACCACATTTTTATAGCCAGCGCTTGGGCGCTATACGACCCACTAACAAGCACATGGAGCGAGCTATATAAATCAATTTCATAATGAAAATCACGCAATTGCTTAAACTCGTTTTCGAAGGAAAAACTTCCTTCTTCACGCAAAAGCGTTTCAAGCATCTGAAGTGAATAGGGCGTTTTCAGCTCTAACAAGGCAAGCGCCACCTCATAGGCCGTACTTCTGGGATTATCGGCGACCTCCGATGGTGAGGGTGTACGCTGAGGCACAGGTGCATGAACACGTGGGGGGGTACAAGGAACTGCGCCTCCTAACATAATGAATCCAAAATGATTAGTTAATTTAAATTGAAATATAACACGAAAGAAATTGGAAAACCAATACAAAACATCAGCCCCAGCGCTTGCCACATGGATGGAGAAGACTCACTCTATACTTTTCATCCCATTTCTTGCAAAATGGCCATTCATGTTTCTTGGCTATTGAACGGAGCGCTTAAACCCATGTCTTTCATCATTGCAATTAAAAAAGAGTTGAATACTGCCAATCTGTTGGGATTGTTTATCCTCTTGGTCACCGGCCTTGTCCTCTCGCCGCTCGCCCCAAAACCCAATCCGAATGTATCGGGCATTTACCTGCCCACAACAATGGCCACACCAGCACCCATTGCGCCTGACACTGTGTCCGTTTTGCAATTGCCCCCAGCCAATGCCAACGTGGTGGGGCTGATTCACACCCATGTTCACTACGATAGCATCAGTCAAAGCAGTGATGACCAAAACATTGCAAACACCCTTGCAACCGCAAGAAACCTGGCCGCCCAAAATGGGGCCAATGGCATCGTCATCACCAAAATTGGCCGCAGCTTTGAAGAAGGTCCTCTTGATGCTTTTGAACTCGATGCCACCGCTATTGAGATGCCCGCTTCATGATTGAAGTCATCAATTCCATTCAGAAATTAGCATCGTCTGTGAGCGCCTTGAACGCCTATTCCACTCTTCGCACAAGCTACGCTGCCGATGAGCTCTTTCTTTTAGAATCTTTAAGCGGGCCTGAGAAAAAACTACAGAAATCGATTGTGGGCGTTCATCCTGTTTTGACCTTGACCCTTAAGAATAGTGAAATCACTTTGACGGGAGAGCCCATACTCTGCGACGCATTGCATCCGCTGCTGGCAGAAAATTGCCCTATTTTTGAAACCTTGCGAAAAATCGAAGCCGCATTTTCGGTGGATTATCAAGACCCATCCCTAGATTTGAGCCCCCGCTTCGGATTTTTTGGCCTTTTCTCATACGATGCAGTGCGTTATATCGAAACTCTGCCCGCTTTGATTGCAGAAGATCCCAATGCCATGCCTGAAGTGGTGTTGTCCATTTATCAGGGCTTGTTGTATTGCGATTTGAAAACGAATGAGACGTATTGGATCTGGAATAACTTCGCGGGCATGGATTACAAACTGGATCCTGACAAATGTTTTGCATTATCAGGAGGACGGGCAGAAACTATGTCCATTGCAACAATTCCACACGCCAAAAACATCACCGATTCCATCACCAAAGAGGCTTATTTCAAAGGCGTCCAAAAAGCGCTGCACCACATTTCAATCGGCGATATTTATCAAATTCAACTCGGCCACACCCTCGACATTGAATCGCCCACCGACCCTTTTGACGTCTACTTAAGAATGCGAAAATCGAACCCTTCACCCTTTATGTATTTCGCTGAAATTGCAGGGTTTACTTTGATTGGTGCCAGCCCTGAGTTGTGCGTCCACGTCAAAGGCCGCGAACTCATCATCCGCCCCTTGGCTGGCACGATTCGCCGTGGAAAAACGTCTGAAGAAGACCAAATGCTAATCACCACTCTCCAAAACGACCCCAAAGAGCAGGCGGAACACATCATGCTGGTCGACCTCGCCCGCAATGACATTGGCCGTGTCTGTGCAGTCAATACTTTAAAAGTGACTGAATTGATGGCGATTGAAGCCTATTCCCACGTCTATCATTTGGTTTCCAACGTTGTGGGTCAATTGGCTGCAGGCCGTGATCATTATGATGCGATTTCCGCCACTTTCCCTGCAGGGACTTTGACTGGCGCCCCCAAAATCCGCGCCATGGAGTTAATCGAAGAAACCGAAACCAGCCGTCGTGGCGCTTACGGCGGATGCGTTGGTTTCATTGATTTTAGAGGCAATACTGAACTGGCCATCTGCATCCGAACCGCCGTCTATAAAGACGGCCATTATTACATTCGCGCCTCAGCTGGCATTGTTGCCGACTCCACCCCCGAGCAAGAATGGCAAGAAACCTTAAGCAAACTGGGCGCAAGCTTTTTTGCAATCACTGGACGAGAACTCAAAAATGAAAATCTTACTGATTGACGCCTACGACAGTTTTGTCCACACCATTTATCAATACCTCTTGGCCCTGCACGCTGAGGTCACAGTCGTCCGCACGGACCACATCGATTTTGCACAGATCGAGGCCGAGCAGTATGGCCTCATCATGATGGGCCCCGGCCCTGGCCATCCCACAGAATGCGGCTATATTGAATTGATTCACCACTTCCAAGGCAAAACCCCTCTCTTCGGCGTCTGCTTGGGCATGCAAGCGATTGCAGCTGCGTTTGGGGCTGAAGTCGTCAAAGCCAAACACCTGATGCATGGCAAAACCAGCCAAATTTCTCACACCAATGAGGGCTGCTTTGTGAGCCTGCCCAACCCCTTGACCGTCACTCGTTACCACTCCTTGATTGCCAAAGAAGACACCCTTCCCAACGACCTTATCATCACCGCCCGCTCTTTGGATGACCACTACATCATGGGCCTACGCCATCGCCACCTTCCCATCGAAGGCGTTCAGTTTCACCCTGAAAGTATTGGGACAGAAGCAGGGATGGCGTTGCTTCAGAATGCCATCAATGTGAGTCAAACACCCAAGCGCTGAAGCTCACTGATCATGTAAAAAGGCACTGACAAAATGCGTGTGGCCTCATCCCACTGAAGGGGCAACTCTGAAATACGAACGCCAATAGGCAGTGTTTTCTCTTTCATCATCAGCTGTAGGGAGCGTAAACGACCCGTGCTTCCCGCTTTCACCTCAATGGGCAAAATGGCACTGCCGTTTTGAATGACAAAATCAACTTCAGCCTGGCTGCTTTTTTCTTCTCGACACCAGTAGTACAAACTGGCTTCTTGGTATGGTGCTTGAGAAGCCAGCAGCTCTTGGCAGACAAATTGCTCTGCAAGCGCGCCACGGTTGACTAAGAATATATCTTCGCTCATCAAAACAGAGGCAGACAGATTGCCCATCGCGGTCATAAGCCCGACATCCAAAAAGAACAGCTTGTATTTGTTGGGGTGAAAGCCAGCACTCAAAGGCAGGCCCCCTGCACCGGTCACATAAATAGGATAAACAACACCTGCCAAAGCAAGGCAAGCAATGGCTTCTTTTAAAAAACGAGAGTGCACATCAGGATTAATTTTGTGGTATTTGGTTTGCTGACCCACTAAAAGTGGCATTTGCTGGAAGACAGTACGCAAATACTCTTGTTTGGCATGGCTTGCGTATTTTGAGAAATCATTTTGATAGGTCGTGAGGATGTTCATCTGCATGGAATGAAACTGGGCCTCCCCTGCGCTGGTTGTTTGCACTTGATTGAGCACTGCAGGCATCCCGCCCCACATCATGTATTTTTTGACCTCTTTGAGCAGTGCAGTATGCAGCAGACTGGGTAACGGCGTCTGGAGATTGACTTTAGAAATAGCCTCTCTCCACATCCCTTTGCCCGCGGCCTCTAAATATTCTATAAACGACAGGGGCTTTAAATACAAAAACTCAACCCGCCCCACTGGCATTTTTAAGTGTTCTGCCCGTAGGGCAAACTCAAGCAAAGATCCCGCGCCGATGACATGCAGCTGAGGAAGCTCTTCTTTAAAATAACGCAAAGCCTCAATGGCTGGTGGGCAGGACTGGATTTCATCTAAAAAAAGCAGCGTCTTGCCTGGAGTAATTGTAACGCCTTGGTACACCGCAATTTTTTGTATAATTTCCTGAACATCAAAACTGGTAAAACAGGCTGCATATTCAGGATTGCGCTCAAAATTGATGGAAACAAAGTGCTCGAATTGCTCCGCCCCAAAGGCGTTCACCAAAAAGCTTTTCCCCACCTGACGGGCCCCGCGCAACAGTAATGGCATTCTTGATGGCCGGTCTTTCCACGCTAAAAGAGACTGCATTAATAATCGCTTCATTTTCACCCTTCGTTTTTAAAAGTACTAAAACACAAGGCTATTTTATATATTTTAGTACTAAAATACAGGGCTATTATGAAAGAATTTGTACTAAAACACAAGCTTAACTCTTAAAAAGGAGAGTGTCATCTCGATGAATCAGGGGACGGTTTTGCTTCTGCCACTTCGTCTGCAAAGCGCCAGCTCGCAACAGCGTCATAGCGGGCTCTGCCAGTGTGCTTCTGTAATATATTATATGGCCGCTCCAGAGCGCCTCGCAGGTCCACTGGGCACTCTGCCAAATGCTTGATAAATAAGGCTGAACATCGAGTGGGGTCTGAGTGGTACTGGAATAATGCATAGGCCCATTCTTTTGAAAGACGCGATGTCTTATGCTCAGTAAATTGAGTGGCCCGTGGACTGCCCACGGTGCCTTGTAAATAATGTATGTGAGGCGTTTCCTGTCCTCTCATGTCGACATGTACCTCTTTTGGCATCACAACCCGTGACCGCATAGACGCCTCAATTTGCGTTTCAATCGTAAGTATTTTTGACTCATACACACAGAGATCCAATGGAGGTGTTGCACGAATCTGAATGCTAAATGTTGTGACAGTCATCACCTTATCTCCAATTAAAATTGGGGCTCCTGGGTGTTCCTCATAATAGCGAAGGTCACCACGAGCAACATAACACAACAGAATCTGCTTGACATGCTCAACAAGAGTTCCATCCCCCTGGCCAAATAGAGCCAGATCCACATCGCCATGCTCTGGCGCTGCCCATGCATCACGATCATCTGGGTTTGTCAAAAAAATATTTGCGCGCCCACCGACTAAACAGAGCCGAGCAGGGTAAATCGTTAACAAATCCTGCTGCAAAAAAACAAAGTTGTCCGATACCATTGAAAGATCAGGCGGGTGGCCAACAGACTTTTTTACGCATACAGGTCTTGGATCTGTAGGCGGGCTGTAGAAGACCAGAGGTCCCGCAGTATGCAGCTTTAAATGTCGAAATTGATACTCGTCAGACTTAGCAACAGACAGCGCAGCTGTGGGTGGCCCAGCAGCTGCTTCACGAGGTGGTTCAGGGGGTGGTTCAGGGGGTGATTTAGGTTCAGGAGACGGATGTCTCCAATCAAATGAAGCACGCCCTATCGGCCGCACATAAACAGCAGCTAAGCTTTTTCCTGAGGGGGGTGTTCGGGGTTTTGGTGGTGATTTAACTTGAGCTGCAGGCGCAGCTGGAGCTGGAGCTGGAGCTGGAGCTGGAGCTGGAGCTGGAGCTGGAGCTTCAGCAGCTGGGACTGTGGCCTTTGGGACAAGCTCGTTGAGCGCTTCTTGGTGTCCACGAGATTCCGGGTGCAGGGCGACTAATTTTGTCAGCATTTTGACCTGCCAATCCCAATGAAATGCTGAGAGGCCCATGGTTGAATGTGCTGAATGTAATGCTTTAAATATTTTTTGAGACCAGGTACTCATGACGCGTTCAGTCAGCGCATGTGTGGGTTCAACATGATTTAACAAAAAATTAAAGGCATCCCAGTCAGCCTCTTGAGGAAACAGATCTGCCTTAAATTTGGGGCCTATCTTCAGATAAAGGCAGTCCAACAAGGCCACAATGCTTTCATCTGAAAAATATGTACGATTCCAATGCGCTCGCATTAAAATACACTTTGCAAATACATCAAGGCAGTCTGCATTGTGATACGCAAAAATTGCGCTTTGCATGTTTTTCGTATTCCCTCTGCAAAGGCTAAATATTTTATGGGATGCCTTCTGAAGTCTTTCTTTGTCCATCTTGGGAATGCTCGCAAGTGCTGTCTCAACAGCGCTCAAGTCTGGAGAAAATGCAATGCTTACTACGGGTTCAGCCTCTGCATCGGTACCTGCTCGTGCAGTCTGCCTGCGTTGGTATCGATACTCACAACTAGCAACAAACGTAAATATAGCGCACAAAATCCATGAAAAATACATGCGATACTTTTTCCCTGACAATTCATCATGGGGAGACTCGACGAGCCCTTGCTGGCGACTGACTTGCATGACAAAGGTTTGGGCTAAGCATGTACCCAATACAACGCGCAGCGCTGCCCAAAGATAAGAAAAATTATTTTCTTGTTTTTGCTTGTTTAAAGGTGCAGGAGTGAACGCATTTAAAGTAGTCGCCATCATTCTAACGAACAGAGACGTTATGAACATTACAAAAAATGATTCAAATGCTATCCATGGATTATCTGAGTCCTGGCAATACCGATTGGCCCCCCACAGTAATCCAGTAATGGGTGCCGCTACGATTGCTAATGTGTGACCCTCGTCAGGGGCTTGGGTCTTCTCTGTGCCCCTGCTCGGCGACTGCATCCTGCATTGCTCTTAAAAATAAAGAGGGGGTATCTTACCTGATTTGCTTAAATTAAACAATTATTATTTTTGTAATACATATTAT
>CAYGFJ010000070.1:0-7264 GCA_964349115.1 uncultured Francisellaceae bacterium | reverse complement strand
GTCCAGAGTCGCAAAGAGTTTGTTGGCCGCATACACTTCTGCATGGGCCAATCGATTGAATAAAGTGGACTTTCCAGCATTGGTGTATCCCACCAAAGCCACACAGGGCGTGTTTGATTTTTCTCGCGATGCCCGGCCCAAATGACGCTGGGACTTTACTTTTTCAAGTTCCATCTTTAAAGATTTCATGCGGCCGCGCAAGAGACGCTTGTCGAGCTCAAGCTGAGTTTCCCCCGGGCCACCACGAACGCCAATGCCACCGCGTTGACGCTCTAAGTGCGTCCATCCGCGAACCAAGCGCGTGGCTTGATAACCCAAATGGGCCAGCTCAACCTGAAGTTTGCCTTCATGAGTGCGGGCGCGCTGGGAAAAAATTTCGAGGATCAGGGCCGTGCGACTCATCACTTGGCAGCTCAAGCGCTCTGTCAGATTGCGTTCTTGCGTTGGCGTTAAATCATGATTAAAAATAGCAAGCGTTGCACCGCGAAGTCTGATGGCCTCTGCCAATTCATCCACTTTGCCGCCGCCAATGCAAAATTTGGGGTCGGGCCGGTCTTTACGCGCCTCGAGGGTGCCCATGATCGAAACACCCGCGGTCAATGCAAGTTCTTTTAATTCATCAAAGTCAGGGGAATCTTCGCGATAAAATTCAATCTGAAGCAAAATGGCTTTCGGGGTTTTTCCTGCAAAAAATGAAAGCAAGTGCGCTTACTCAGCTACATCGACGTGTTCTTCCGCCCAAACCAAACGCACTGGCGTGGTGGGAACAATCGTCGAAATCGCATGCTTGTAAACGATTTGATTGGTTTCATGATGCCCCAAGACCACCACAAAGGGGTCAAAGGCTTCAATATGCCCTTGCAACTTAATGCCATTGACCAGATAAATGGCCACTTGGGTTTTTTCCTTACGGAGAGTATTCAAGAAAATATCTTGAAGGGAATTTAATTTTGACATATTAGGCTCATCCTGTTCTTTTTAATGCGCTCTTTAAATGCTCTAAGCGGTCCCGCGTGCAACGAACGGCGCATTCTAACAGGGTAAAACAAAAATGTCTAATGTTTTTTTGATGAGTCAGTTGAGTAGCTCTCATTGATTTTAATACTAAGCTCTTTTATGATTGACGCGTTTTGCACTCAACAACAAATAAAATAAGGCGATACATCATGACATCAACGCAGCAACTTAAGTTCAAAAAAGTGGCCATCACAGTGAGTCTAGCACTTACATTGGGGGGCTGCGTCAGCGCGCCCTCTCATCTGGGAGGCAAAGCCACCGCAGTCACAGTGCCCTCAATGGCTGGATACTTCCCGGTTGAAGTTCAAAATAACATTGGCGCAGGCGCGCCTCAACATGGCGTGTCGAATGTATACCTCCTCTTTACCGGTGCACAGCTTACAGCGCCCAATCCTCAGTGTTTGATGCATCTGACCCAAACCAGCGTGCCTGGATATAATGCCTGGGTCGCCAGTTGCCAAAACTTGACGATGAGCACCAAGGCCTCTCAATTTTCTTACGCCATGAGCACCTTGCAGCCCAATGCCAACCCTGTCTTGATTTATATCCCGAATGTCATCAGTGGACGCACTTTTGTATCGATCAACAACCCGCTGGACATCCCTATGACTCGCGCAGCCAATGGCACAGTGAGTATTCAGTCACCCAGTTTGTCCAATCCATTTGATGGCAACTACAATCTGATTTATGACAAATTTGAATATACCTATGATGCCGGCAATAAATTTTGGATTGACACCACCTCAGTGGATGATTTCTCTTTACCAATTGCCCTGTCTTATACGGACCCCTCAACGCTTGTAACGCAGCTCAATGGCTATACCAATCAAAGCAGACATGACATTCTAACCAAAGTACAAGGTGTTTTAACCAGTCAAGGCAATGCAGATTGGAAAAAGCTGGAAATCGTTGATTCTGTGTCACAAACGGGCACTGTCATGCGGATTGATGCCCCCAACACTGCGCCCCAGTTTAACAGCAATTATTTGACGGCCCCAAATGGGGAGGGCTTTAATTATCTGAATGCCTTGCTGCAATATTACAGCAATTCAAAGAACGCCATCACCATCAACTGCAGCGAAGTGGATGGACCCACCTATCCTGAATATGCTCAACTGGGCAATGGCAGCGACCCTGGGGCGTATATTTTTACGGGCTATGTCGTGGGCAACAACTTTGTTTTTGCAAATCATCCAGCCAGCCCAGCGGATGCGATGACCGTGAATATTAATTTAGGTGCTGCAGCGTCCATTGATTTCTTTGGCCCCGGCCAGTCGCCGTTTGATACCCCCAATGGAACCGTCAGAAGCGTTCTTGTCAAAAACTTAAGCTCAGCATTTTCCGTTGGTTTGCTGCCAGCGCCAGGAGGAACAACGCTCAACACACTCTTCTCTCATGCTCACAGCAACTATTACACCAGCAACAGTATTTTGAGCAACAGCCCTTACAATGCTTACACCCAAAGTCCAACAGGCAAAGGGCCCTGGTATGATCTCTATGCACAAGCCATTCACAATACGGCTGCCAATCCTGTCTATGCCTTTGCCTTTGATGATGTGCTGAAACAAGATGGCACGATTGAAGTCGATAATAATCATCCCGGACCCACTGTTGCGCCGGTGATCATTACCTTAGGCAGTGCGGGACAATTGCTTGTTCCAGCCGCCGGCCCCAACTACAAGAAAGATCCACAGCCCAATGACATTGCACCTGTCAGCAGTGTTAAACAAACGGGCTTCACCTGCGCGGGTCTCTCACCCAACATCAACTGTACTTTGTCCGCAAGCTGGACGGTTCCTGCCTATCAAGATCCAGGGGTAAAATACTTTATTATGCCCACACCATCGCCCACTCAAACCAGCACTGTTTTAAAAAATGCCACCTTATATGCCTATGGGATTTCAAATGGACAAATCACTTTCCCAGTGACTGCTCCAGCACCCAAAGTGATTAATCAAGTGACGGTGTATGCCTGTATTCCCTCGCAAGATGTCACTGCAGTGGGCTATGACTGCCCCAGTGTTGGCAATGGCTATCAATTTGGCTCGCAAGTGGTGGGGGCCTCTTCGGCACCCAGCAGTGTTACTTTGTTGCCTGCCACCATCACTTCCAGCACAGGGTTTAACTGTAATACAAAAAATTGCACTTTGACGGCAAACTGGACCATTCCTACTGGCGAGCCCACAGGGACCCATTTCTACATTTTGCCCCTGAACAACAGCCAGGCCTCAATGGCTGACATCATGTCAGGCCAAACTTTGGCAACGGCGGGCAGCAGCACACTGACTTTGCCACGCGCTGATGTCACCAATCAAAGCCCACAAATCATCGTTTCTGCCTGTATGAACGACACTACAGCAGGCTTGTATTGCCCAGCTTCGTCCAACAGCTACAACCAGTCAACAACCGTTGGCTCAGCAGCTTATCCTGCACAATAATGTTTAGGAGCCACACATGAAGCGAACGATAAAATCAATAGCAATCCTTGGATTAATTGGCTTGGGCAGCAGTGTCTGGGCCAATTCCATTTAAGCCCATCGTACCGTGATCCAGCATTACGTCATAAGCTCATCGCCAACCCTTGAGCCGTCTCAACGACAGCTCTAGGAAGGCCTTGGTAGACGGGGGCAGGGATTGCGGCCTGCGGGACAGGGTCAAGCTTTATGGCACCAAAAAAAAGCACCTCCCCTTTGGTGCAAGCAGGGATCAGCTCACTAAAAATCTTTGGATATAAATGATGATCAAAGCTCGCCAAAGCAAATAGGCTTATGCTTCTTAAGGAGTATTCATCCGCCCCAATATAGACTTTGGCGGACCAATTGGATGGGCTTGGACATCCCCTTTGCTCACAAAGACGATTCAATAAAGAATCGTAAGTGGGGCATTCATTTAATTCATGCGCCAATAACTGACCTAAAAGCGCTCCTCGTTCTGTTTTGACAGCACGGGTCCATAGAACAAACGCCACCAATGCAACGACGATGGTCAATGCCGCGAGAATTCCTTCAGGTGTGCAGATATCCTCTGGCAAATAACAGTCCTTGCGGGTGCCATAAGATCCTTTACAGCCATCAATGGTCCACTGACATTTTCCCTCCGCAAACGCAGTCTTTGATATTGCCCTATGTTCCGCATCTTTTTTTAAAGCGATGGCAAAAAAGCCGCACCATACTCCGAGTCCATGCACAAATAGCTTGAGCAGGCGTCTACTGACATCATAAGAATGGCCTTTTTCCCGTAGAAAAGAGTGAGAAAGCAATCGCCTAGGCTTTGGCTGTGCTGCGCTAAAAATCTGACAGAGCGCTGCTAAAGCAGGTCTCTTTTCTCCTGGAATAATTTGATGGTCACGAGTGGTGATGTTGGCAAGTGAAACAGCTGTACTGTTTAAGTCCATTTTAAGTTGTGTGAAGGAGGTTCCTGCAAACAGAAGCTCCCTTAAATTCACTGCTGTTTTTAAGTCTTCGGGGCTCAACACATCCTGAAAAAATGCGATCCGTGGATCGCTCGCATCAGAAAACACCTTGCTTAACGGTGCGCTGACTCTTCTTTGAAACATATAAAACCCTCCTTTGTGATGAATGGGGGAGAATGATAGGTTTTGGACATGGAAGAGCGATAGAGTAAATTTACTCTATCCTCCAACAAAACATCTTGGATACACTCCCCTCCCCTCATGTGTAAGGTGCTGACCGATGTTGAAAGATCCAGACAAACCCTGGGACAAGATGACCCTCTCTTTTTTTTATGGAATGGAAGTGATGGCTATCACGGCTGTTCCGATCAACGCCTTGAATACATTCTCGCTTGCAGGCAGTTTGTATCATGTGAAGGGCATGCTGCCTGCTGCTGAATTTGTTTATAAAGGACGCTTTCCCGGCGCTCTAGGCTCCAATATGAAGCCCAATACTGTACGCAATTATTTAGCAGGCATGAGTGCGCATTTGTCGAAAGAAACCGTGCGAGGCAGCTATAAAGGCATTGGCCTGGGTGTTTTAAACCCCATGCTGCAAAGCGCATTGCCACCTCATCACGCTGAACTGGCCTTTGCAGGCACCATGTCTGTACTGGAAATGGCCATCGCCAATCCATTTGATTTTCGGCGTGTCTGTCGTCAGGCCAATGAAAATCACCCTTGGACATTCAAAGCCATGTATGCGGGAGCAGGTCTCAACGGCATGAGACAATTTGGAACTTGGTGGGGGTTTTCTTATTCAACACGCTTACTGGATGGCGAGATAAAAAAATTTGGCATGGATCCCAATACCTACTGGGCACTTGCAGGGAAAGCCCCTTTCCAGTCTTTATTTTTTACAAGCCTGGTGTATGGGCTTGAAGCATTGAAAAATCAAGTTCAGCGCGAACACGCACGTGGGGGCTTCATGAGTTTCAGACAAGTCTGCCAAGCAGCTCTCAAGACAGCACTCCACGTTGGACCAGCCTCCTTATTTCCTGGCATGGCCCCAAAAATTGCTGGAAATGCCATCCTGGCTTTTGGTGCTGCACTGGTTCCAAAGTGGGTCCGCGAACATTCGATGAGCCCCTCCCCCACGCCGAATGGGCGATAAAGATAAAGGAGAGCCTGTGCCATGCCAGTCACTACAGCTGAAAGCCTTAAGCATTTAGCAAGATACATCCCTGCAGACTTGCATGCACGCTTGAAAAAGGCTGTGGCATGGGAATTAAAGTTTGATGCGCTCATCCAAAAGGGAGAAGGCATCGTCAAATCTGCTCTCCTGACCTTAACTGCAATGGAAGAGCTCCAAAAATATGTTCTGCATATGCGCTTATACAGTGAAGACACCACTTCTTATCTGCTCTACACCTGGCTGTACCCTGCTCTTTTGTCATCCTTTGTATTGCGTGAAATGATCCTGGATGCACCCATAGTGCAAAGGAGTCAAAATCGGAAAGACCCTTTACAAATTGACACAGCACACTTGGATCTGCTTGACCTATGAGTTTTAAAGCGCCAATCATATATTCATTCTTGCTTAATAAGTAGTATAAACTCCCTTCATACTCACTGACGTCTTCTGCTACAACAGATCAGCAATTGCTGACTGCAGCAAAATATTGTGGCGTTTTGGTGTTTGAGTGAAGCCCCATGGCCCAAAGCATTAAACCAGTGACCGGTTTAGCGATCGCAACATCGCAAAACAGGGTCTTTGCCTGTGATAACAGTATGCGTCGAAGATTGTGGGTCAATCCCTACTGGCATAAAATTTTTCTCTCCTTTGCATCCAACAAAATCGCCAGCTGAATACAAGGTTGGTTTGAGCGATTGCTCCAAGCGTGATGGGTGGCGCGCTGAATGACAATGTCGCCCGCTTTCAAAAGGGTCTCTTCGTTATCAAGGACCAAATAGACCTCACCCGAGATAATGATGATGTAATCCAAAGTTTCGGTAGTATGCATCAAAGGGCCAGGAATATAGGCTTTGATATCTTTATCAGGAGGGATGGACACATAGCGAAAATAGGAGCCATTTTTTGGCGTAATTGGCAATAAACTGTTTTCTATCCTATGTTCTTTGTTTAAATCAACCGGCATGGAATTGGTGGCCCAAATGTCAGAGATGACCAAGCCAGGGATTCGCTCAGACACATTCGAACTTAAGGCATCTTCAACAATGACCGAACGACCTTTTTGAATGCCAGTCACGATGCGGCGGGGAATGGTGGGCAGAAGTGCATTCATGGTGTCTCCTTGTTAAACCAATGTCAGCAACATATTGGCGTCATACGGTGTCAATGTTTGGCCTGATTTCAAACGGGTGATGAGATCAGGGTTTGCAATAAAGGGGCGACCCAAGGCTACAAGATCAAATTCTTTGTTGACAACGGCCTGTTCGGCTTGTTCTACGGCATAACTGCCACAGCCGATCAAGGTGCCAGTGTAATCTTGTCGCAAAAACTGAGTCATGGTGCGGTTGCCCAGGGCATTAAATTTTTCAGCATCATTGAAATTGCCTGTGTGAACATAGGCCAAAGGCAATGGGTTTAAAGCTTGAAGGAGAAATTGAAAGACCGCAGAATCACGTTCATCTTGCACAATTTCGTTAAGATAACCCATGGGCGACAGACGCAAACCCACGCGCTCATAGCCAATGGCTTGAGCACAGGCGTCCACCACCTCTCGGGCAAAACGACTCATGGCCTCAGGATGTCCGCCATAGGCATCTTCACGATGATTGGTGTTGTAATGCAAAAACTGGTCGATCAAATAACCATTGGCCCCGTGGATTTCC
>CAYGFJ010000069.1:0-7298 GCA_964349115.1 uncultured Francisellaceae bacterium | reverse complement strand
CCATTCGTGAAGGCGGACGCACAGTGGGTGCAGGTGTTGTTGCCAAGATTTTGGCATAATTTGTTCGTAGGTCTGTAGCTCAATTGGTAGAGTAGCGGTCTCCAAAACCGTTGGTTGGGGGTTCGATTCCCTCCAGGCCTGCCACTTTTGGCCCCATCATGGGTGCCCTCCTTAGTTGCATAAAATAAAAATCACTATATAGTGATTCACTAAAAGGTGAATTTTTAAAGTGGGGGGTCCAAATGAAGAAATCCGTCATGCAACCAGAAGATGCCACGAGATATTTCCCGACGGGCATTGCCCGTGGCGCGGCTTTTATTAATCGGAAGTCTTCGAAAAGCAGTCGATAATGGCCACTACACCCTAGTGGATCCTGCCATCAAGTATTATTTGGTTTATTTGCTTTAAACGGAATAATCCCAGCTTTGTAAAGCTTGGCTTCTACCCGTGCATTGATGTCAGTGAACTCTATTTCCATGTGGTGTTTTTTCAGCATTTTTATCGTGTCTTGCAGGGTCATCAAACCTGTTCCGTCGATGAAAGGCACAAACTTCATATTGAAAATGATTTTTTTGGCTTCGTCATGAATAGCTTCTAAAACTTCTTCAAAATGAGACACTGCGCCAAAAAATAAGGGGCCGCTTAAGACGAAAGTGATGACATTGGGGTCTTGTTTCGGGGCCCCAGGGATATTCTCAGTCTCAGCGCGCTCGATTATGAAAGCTTTGGACATTCGGCGCATGAAGAGGAGGGAGGCCAAAATGATGCCTATGTTAACGGCCACCACCAAATTCACGAAGACGGTTAAGAGGAAAGACACCAGCAAAATCACGATGTCATAGTGTGGGGCTTGGCGACAGACCATAACAAAACGGCGCCATTCTGACATGTTGTAGGCTACCACAAACAAAATCGCAGCGAGTGAACATAAGGGAATGTTGGAGGCAAGCGGCGCAAAAATCAAAATAATGAGAATTAAAGCGACGCAGTGGACAAGGCCGGCAATGGCGCAATTTCCCCCATTACGCAGGCTGGTTGCGGTTCTGGCCAGCGCCCCCGTTGCGGCAAATCCACCAAAGAGTGGCGAGAAGATATTGGCAATGCCTTGTCCAATCAACTCTTGATTGGAATTGTGGCGAATGCCGCCCACCATGCCATCGGCCACTACGGCGGAGAGCAGAGATTCAATAGACCCCAGCATTGCAATGGTAAAAGCGGGCAACATCAAATTGCTTAAAGTGTCCATGTGCATTGGCAAAAGATGCGGCATTGGTAATGTTCTAGGAAAGGCGCCAAAGGTGCTGCCCAAAGTGGCGACGGTCACAAATTTAAAATGACTTTGAAGCGCAGTTGCCACCACCATGGCAATCAGAGGTCCAGGAATTTTTTTAAAGATCTTAGGCCAAACAATTAAAATCACTAAACTCAAGACCCCCAAGATAGTAGTGTGGAGATCCAGCTGCGGCAACGCTTTTGCCAAAACCAAAATTTGCCGATCGAAAGGAAGGCCTTGAGTCAGTGCATGAAACCCAAAAAAATACTTCCATTGGCCCACAAAAATAATGACGGCAATTCCTGAGGTAAAACCAATGATAACGGGCTCAGGAATATATTTAATGACGGCACCCAGTCGCAAGAGCCCCATCAAAATCAGCATGAATCCTGCCATCAAACTCGCAACTTGCAAACCAACGATGCCATATTGCGCTGTGATCCCTGCCAGAATGACAATAAACGCCCCAGTCGGTCCGCCAATTTGAACGCGACTTCCCCCAAAAATAGAAATACAGAAAGCCGAGACAATCGCCGTGTAAATGCCTTGTTCTGGCGTTGCGCCCGAAGCAATGGCAAAGGCCATGGACAAAGGCAACGCCACAATTCCGATGATAATCCCCGCCACAATATTTCGGGGCCAGTTACTCCAAGCGAGCAGTCGTGCTTTGTACGCATCAACCAATGCAATCATGTTGTCGTCCTTTTGCAATGTGGAATAATGGGCTGCATTGCACTCCTTTTCTTTGTTTTTTTCAAGAGAGGCAATTGATTTTTGCCCATCGATCTTATAGACTGCGGCCTCATTCTTGGGGTGAAGGCGATGCTCATGATTCCATTTATTGATTTGAAATCTCAATATCAGGCGTACAAAGCTGAAATCGACATGGCGGTTTTAAAGACCCTGGAGAATGCCGAATTCATCCTTGGGCCAGATGTCACATCATTGGAAGACAATTTGGCGGCGTATGTCGGGGCAAAACATGCTATTTCCTGCGCGAATGGAACAGATGCGTTGATGTTGGCACTGATGGCCATCGACATTAAACCGGGTGATGAAGTCATCACTCCGTCATTTACCTTTATTGCCACAGCAGAAGCGGCGGCGTTGTTTGGGGCTAAGGTCGTTTTGGTCGATATTCAAGAGGCCACGTACAATTTAGATGTCTCACAATTAGCATCAAAAATTACACCAAAAACTCGTGCCATTATGCCGGTTTCCCTGTATGGGCAAGTTTCAGATATGACCGAAATCAATGCGATTGCAGCAGAGTATTCCAAAAAATGGGGTCACCCCATCACAGTCATTGAAGATGCAGCTCAAAGTTTTGGAGCGGACTACCAGGGCAAAAAATCTTGTGCGCTTTCAGACATGGGTTCAGCCAGCTTCTTTCCATCAAAACCACTGGGATGTTATGGCGATGGAGGAGCACTGTTCACCGACAATGATGCCTTGGCTGCCAAATTAAAAGCACTGCGAGTCCATGGGCAAACAGGCCGTTATCAACATACTTACTTGGGATTGAACAGTCGGATGGATACGATTCAGGCCGCCATTCTCAATGTCAAACTGAAATATTTTGATCAGGAAATAAAGCAGCGTCATCATTTGGGTGCACGGTATAATACCTTGCTCAGCGACAGCGATTGCATCATCCCGATGACCAAATCGGATCGAACTCATGTGTATGCGCAATATTCCATTCGTATCAAAAACCGGGAGCATGTGATTCAGATATTGCAAGAGGCCGGGATTCCAACAGCCGTCCACTACCCTATGCCGATTCATGCGCAACCTTGTTTTCAACATTTTGGATACCAAGACTCTGATTTTCCTGTTTCAACACGAGTCTCAAGGGAAATCTTAAGCTTGCCGATGAGTCCATTTCTCACAGAAGAACAGCAGGATTACATTGTTGTAAAAATCTTAGCCCTATGACAGAATGTTGCACTTATTTAATAGTGGGGAACTCAATGAAAGAATATTTGTTTACATCTGAATCCGTCTCAGAAGGCCATCCAGACAAAGTTGCAGACCAAATTTCAGATGCGGTTTTAGATGCGATTTTAAAGCAAGATAAGCATGCACGCGTTGCGTGTGAAACTTTAGTTAAGACTGGGATGGCATTGGTTGCAGGGGAGATTACAACGACTGCGTGGATCGACGTAGAAGAATTAGTGCGTAAAGTCGTTATTGGGATTGGTTATGACGACTCCAGAATGGGCTTTGATGGGCATTCTTGCTCTGTGTTGAACGCCATTGGGAAGCAATCTCCTGACATTGCAATGGGTGTTGATCGGACTGAGGGTGAGCAAGGTGCTGGAGACCAGGGTTTGATGTTTGGGTTTGCTTGTAATGAAACGGATGTGTTGATGCCCGCTCCCATTACCTATGCACATCGCCTCATGCAGAGACAAGCGCATATTCGCAAGGCAAAAATTTTGCCTTGGTTGCGTCCCGATGCAAAAAGTCAGGTGACTTTTTTATACCGAGATAATAAACCCGTTGCAGTCGATGCCATTGTGATTTCCACACAACATGATGAAAGTATTAGTCATGAAGACTTACAAGTAGCAGTGATTGAGCATATTATTAAACCTGTTATTCCCGAAAAATACTTATCAGCAAAAACAAAATATTTTATCAATCCAACAGGACGTTTTGTGATTGGTGGTCCTCAAGGAGATTGTGGCGTCACTGGGCGTAAAATTATTGTGGATAGTTACGGTGGAATGGCACGTCATGGTGGGGGTGCCTTCTCTGGCAAAGATCCTTCCAAAGTGGATCGCTCAGCTGCATATATGGGTCGCTATGTTGCAAAAAACATCGTGGCAGCCGGTTTGGCAGATCGCTGTGAGATTCAAATTTCTTACGCTATTGGCATTGCAGAACCCACGTCTGTTTACGTTGAAACCTTTGGAACCGCAAAAATCCCTGAAGAGAAGATTGCTAAGCTGGTGCTAGAACATTTTGACTTGCGTCCTTTTGGCATCACCAAAACCTTGGATCTTCTCCATCCCATTTATCAAAGGACGGCAGCTTATGGACATTTTGGTCGTGAAGAGCCTGGATTTACTTGGGAGAAAACGGACAAGGCAGAGGTGCTGAAGAGGGCGTCTTGATAAGATGAAACGCCTATTTGACCTTTTTTTTGCAAGCCTATTTTTCTTACTGGCCCTGCCCTTCTGTTTAATTGTAGCGATTTTAATCAAGCTGTCCTCAGAAGGCACCATCCTCTTTGTTTCAGAGCGGTGTGGCAAAGACGGGTGTTTGTTTCATTTTTTGAAATTCAGAACCATGAATGTGGGAGCGCCTTTGTTGGCCAGTCACGACATTGATGCCATTCAATATCTGACACGAATTGGCAAATTTTTGCGGAAAACAAGCTTGGATGAACTGCCTCAATTGTGGAATGTGATTCGTGGAGACATGAGTTTGGTGGGGCCGCGGCCAGTCATTCCTGCGGAAAATGATCTTGTAGAAAAACGACACGCACTGGGGGTGGACAAAATCTTGCCGGGCATCACCGGTTGGGCGCAAATTAATGGACGGGATCACATTTCAACGGATGAGAAGGTAGCTTTAGATTTTGAATATGTACAAAGACAATCTTTATGGTTTGATTTCAAGATTGTCTTATTGACGATTTGGAAAGTGCTGTTTGCCCATGATATTAAGCATTAACTTTGAGCGACAGAACCAAAGCGACTCACGGGCTTCCCTCTTAAGAAGAGTTATGCCAAAATGCCTGCCATTTTTATGAGTCAACACCGACTTACAAAAGTGTAAGGAACTGCATGAAAAAATTTTTTAAACAGTATTTTTTTCTATTGGATCGTCAAGCAAAAAAACAACTCCCCATGCTTATATTGATTTTTCTGTCTTCCTCACTGCTCGATGTCATTGGCATTGGTTTAATTGGCGTATTCTTGGCACTGATTTCCAACCCAGCACATTATCTACAATATATGGCGCATATTCCTTTCAGCAAAGAATTAACAACCAAAGGACTGGGATTCATCTACATTATTGGCGTGATTATCATACTTGCCTTTGTGTTTAAGGCCTTTGTGGGATGCTACATTCAAAAGAAGACTTCATCTTTCAGTTATCAAGTTGCATTACGCCTCAAGAAGCGCTTAATGAAAGCCTATCAGTATGCTCCTTATGTATTTCATCTTAAACAAAATTCAGCTTATTTATTGGGTCGCTTTAATCAAGTCGATGCTTATACCTCTGGGATATTGTTACCCTCACTATCGCTGATCTCCAACCTACTTATCATGGTTTTTGTGCTGGGATTCTTATTGGCACTGCATCCCCTTGCAACATTAGGGTTAACGGCAATATTTTATTTTCTAATTGAGTTGAATAACAAAGTCCTCAAGCCAAAAACGCAGCTCCTGGGGAAGGTTGTTGCTTCCGCCAGTGGTGAAATTATAAAGAATATTCATCATGGGTTGGGAGGCCTAAAGGAAATCAGAGTACTGGGAACAGAGGATTATTTTTTCAAAAAAATAGAGGCAGTGGCAGATGGGTATGCAGATGCGATGGCTACGAACGCTGCGTATCAACTCATTCCACGATATGTCCTTGAATCTGCATTGGCTATCTTTGTCATTGCCTTGTGTCTAGCCAGTTTAGCGATGGGAACCCCTGCTTCTGATACTGTGGCGTTTGTAGGGATTTTTGTTGCAGCGGGTGTGCGTTTATTACCGACCATGACACAATTGACTGCAGGACTCAATCAAATTCGATTTTCTTCTCCTAATATGGAAAAAATAGCAGAAGAATTGCAGGAATTGACTGATTTGGAAATAAATAAAATACCAGAAGCCTGCATCGAAAAAATGCCCTTTACCCAAATAGTATTGCAAGATATTCATTATCGATATTTACATGCCAAACACGAGGCCATAAATGGAGTCACTTTAACCATTCACAAAGGTCAATCTATTGGTTTTATTGGTACATCGGGTGCAGGGAAGAGCACGCTTGTCAATCTGTTGCTGGGATTACTAACACCTAATGCAGGGCAGATTCTGGTGGAGGGCCAACCTATTGACAACATGCGTCAGTGGCTCAATAATTTTGCCTATATTCCGCAACATGTTTTTCTATTAGACGATACGTTAAAACAAAACATTGCGTTGGGCATTGATGATGATGCCATCGATGAGCCAAAAATGAAAAAAGCGATTCAAATGGCGCAATTGAGTTCAGTGGTAGAGGATCTGCCTCTGGGCATGGAAACTGTCATTGGCGAGAATGGTTTTCGACTATCAGGGGGACAGCGACAACGCGTAGCACTGGCTAGAGCTTTTTATCATGAGCGTGATATTATTGTGATGGATGAGGCCACTGCTGCCTTGGACAATGAAACTGAAAAAGAAGTCATTGCCGCCATTAGGCAATTGCACGGGATCAAAACATTGATTGTGATTGCGCATCGTTTGACAACTGTCGAGTATTGTGACGTAATTTATAGGATGGAAAAAGGGAAAATAGTTCATGAGGGATCATTTCAAGAGGTGGTTAAGGACATACGAAAATAGTGAGAAATGATAATGTTTAACAATCAAAATATTTTGATCACCGGCGGCACTGGCAGTCTTGGTAAAAGATGTGTTGAGGTGCTTTTAAAAAAATACCAACCCCGGAAAATCATTATTTATTCTCGAGATGAGTTGAAACAATATGAAATGGCGCAGCAATTTAGTCAGTCTTGTATGCGTTATTTTATCGGCGATGTCAGAGATGCCAACAGGCTTAAAATGGCTATGGAGGGAGTTGATTACGTCATTCATGCTGCTGCATTAAAACACGTCCCTGCCGCGGAATACAACCCAATGGAATGTATCAAAACGAATGTTCATGGCGCAGAAAATGTGATTCAAGCAGCATTGCATCAAGGCGTTAAAAGAGTCATTGCACTTTCAACAGACAAGGCAGCCAGTCCAATTAATTTGTATGGCGCAACGAAATTAGTCTCTGATAAACTTTTTGTTGCAGCAAACAATATGGT
>CAYGFJ010000068.1:0-7310 GCA_964349115.1 uncultured Francisellaceae bacterium | reverse complement strand
TCTCTGGGTCAGACGCACATGGCACGCCGATTATGCTGAAAGCAGAAAAAGAGGGCGAAGCGCCTGAGCTCATGGTCAAGCGGATCAGTGAGGCTCAGCGCAAAAGCGCTGAAGGCTTTCATGTGCATTTTGATTACTACGCCTCAACCCATGCACCTTTGAATGAACAGCTTGTGACAGAAATTTACGAAAAAATAAAAGCCCGCGGAGACATCACCCGCCACGAAATTGAACAATGTTATGATGAAACCAAGGGGCTTTTTTTGCCAGACCGCTTTGTCAAAGGGGAATGTCCGCGATGTCACAGCAAAGATCAATATGGCGACAGTTGTGAAGTGTGCGGTGCCACCTATCAACCGATTGACTTGATCAATCCAAAATCCGTTTTGACAGACACCGCGCCGTCCATTCGCAGTAGTGAGCACTACTTTTTTAAACTGACGCATTATCAAGACTTTTTAAAAACCTGGACCCATACGCACATCCAAGAGTCCATGCAAAATAAACTGAAAGAATGGTTTGATCAAGGTCTATCTGATTGGGACATCTCACGCGATGCCCCTTATTTTGGTTTTTTGATTCCAGGCACAGAAGACAAATACTTCTACGTTTGGCTGGATGCGCCCATCGGTTATCTCGTCAATTTCAAAGTCTTTGCCGAAAAACAAGGGATCTCTTTCGACCATTTCTGGAAAAAAGACTCATCCACAGAATTGCACCACTTTTTGGGTAAAGACATCATGTATTTTCACGCCATGTTCTGGCCAGCGCTTTTGGAAGCAGCTGAGCTTCGCACACCCACAAAAATTCATTGTCATGGATTTTTGACCGTCAATGGCACCAAAATGTCTAAATCTCGGGGTACATTTATCGAAGCGGATAGATATTTGTCTCTCTTAAATCCTGAAGCACTGCGCTATTACTTTGCAACAAAACTGACGTCTCACGTTGAAGACATTGATATGAATTTGGATGACTTTGTCGCACGGGTCAATTCCGACGTGGTTGGAAAGTTTGTGAATATTGCAAGTCGCTCAGCCTCGTTCATCACGAAAAAATTTGAGGGTCGTTTGGCTGATCACCTGATGGACCTTCCCTTGTTTGAAACATTCATCGCCAAAAACGAGGAGATTGCTGCAGATTATGAAGGTTTGAACTATGCCAAAGCCATGCGCGAAGTGATGGGTCTTGCGGACTTGGCCAACCAATTTGTGGATCGCCACCAGCCTTGGTCGCTGGCCAAGGAGGAGTCCAAATTGTTTGAAGTGCAACTGATCTGCACCGAAGCCCTCAATCTGTTCAAAATTTTATTGATCTATTTGAAACCCGTCTTGCCCCAACTTGCGATACAAGCCGAGCAGTTTTTGCAGTGTGGAAGTTTGTCATGGCAAAATATAAAAGATCCTTTGCTCAGCCACAGCATCGCATCTTTTGTTCCGCTCATGAATCGCTTGGATTCTGTGGTTGTACAACAGTTGTTGGTGTCGGTCTAAGTCAAGATTTCTTGACAAGTAGGCACATCTGCCTTGAGCTGAATCACTACATTCATTTGCGTAAAATGCAAGTTTGACCCTTCTCCAGAATAAACCGGGGTGCAGGTGGCGACAACATTTTTGCCCATGCCATCATTTTTAATAATGGAATAGTCCACCATGTACTGGGGCTGCAGATTCATCTGGTGGTCGGCACTGCAACCAAACCAGGTCATGGAAGCACCGCCAGAAAGCCAGTATTGGCGCGCAACAAAAGCATATTTTGTATTGGTTGCAAGACACAAATTGGGGACATTGCTGGTGATGGCGGAGGGACCCAAGAAATAACCTTGTTCTTGACCGGTTCCATACGGGCTTGGGCTGGCGCAGCCTGTGAGGACTAAGGGCAGCAGCAGCAGTAGTTTTTTCATGATCTCTCCTGGTCAATGGGCGCCTGGATTATAACAAGACTTTGGAATTAACTCTATTGTGCTTATAATGGATGGTCTTTTATGAAGGGAGCCTTTTGCATGCCAAAACCAACTGTCCAATTTGATTTAAGCGAAGAACTTTGGAATACCAATGATACTGAGGCCTTCAACAATGAGGTCTACCATCAGTTGTTGATCGAACAATATAAAGTGTATGTCGAAATGGCAGATCGTGTGAATGCACGCAGAAGTTTGGCCCACACGTTTTTTATGACCTTCCACGCGGTGATTTTGGGAATTTTGGGGCTGACTTTGAGCCATGAACAAACCATTTATCGCGTTGGGTTTCTCTTGTTTCCACTGTTGGGATTGCTGGTCATGTGTTACGGCTGGTGGTGTTTGGTGCAATATTTTCGCCGCACCATGCGCGCCAAAACTTTGGTGATTGCAGAACTTGAAAAGCGGCTCCCTTCAAGCCCGTCTTGGCTCGCGGAACGTAAAGCCATGGGTCGCGAAAATCCTTACGGTCCTTTAAAACGGATGGAAGTGATTCTGCCGATTATTTTTGCCTTGCTTTACATTTTCTCGTTTATTTATGCCACGCATCTTTCTTAGGCTGGCCTGCCTTCTGTGTGTCATGACCCCTTTCGCTTACGCGGACGATTCCCCCGCCAACCTTGCAAAGATGCTGGGTTGGGTCAATACTGAAAACGCACCTCAGCAATGTTTGGTCACTTCCTGTAAAAGCTGTGGTGGGTATTATGACATTTCAAGTTTGCCAACATCCTCCAGCATTGCTTTTAAAGATGCACAAACCGTGATTAAAGCGCCGCCACCCATTCATTATCAAGTGAATGGCAGTGCACAGTTTGATAATGGCGTCACGATCACCCAACCGGGTCGGTCGTTTTACGCAGATATGGCCACCATTACGCCTGACTTGAAGACCGGGAAATTGATGAGTATCAATGCCAAGGGCAATATTCGTTTGGCCCAGCCTGGGCAGTTGTTGTTGGCCGATTCGCTGCAAGCCAATCTCATCGATCATCAAGCAGAGCTTGATAATGTCCATTACTTGATGAAAGTGGGGGCCACGAGTCCTTCTGCCATTCATGCAGTGGACCCCAATTTCACAGGCTTTGCGAATGGAAGTTCCAAGCAAGTGAATCAAATCAATCAAATGCAATATCAGCTTTCAAATGCAAGCTACAGCACCTGTTCGCCCATTTCAAGAACCTGGGAGCTCGATGCCAAAAGCATTGACTTAAACCAAGCGACAGGCGAAGGCGTAGCGCATCAAAGCACGATGCGTATTAAGGGTATCCCCATATTGTATCTGCCCTATTTTGAATTCCCTTTGACGGACCAGCGTAAATCTGGGTTTTTATATGGCACCATTGGAGGAGGAACGACAAGCGGATTTAACTTTGGCATTCCTTATTATTTTAATTTAGCACCTAATTATGACGATACGCTAACGGGTACACTCTACACCAAACGAGGCCTATTATTTGACAATAATTTTCGTTATTTAACAACAATGTCCAGTGGAAACATAGACGCCCAGGTCATTCCTTACGATCAAGAGTTTAATCGCCAAACACGGGGCAGCTTTTCGATTAACGATACCACCAACTTTAATTCAAACTGGCAAAGCAATTTAAATTACAATTACGTCAGTGATACGACTTATTTGCAGGATTTTAGCACCCAAAACTTAACAGGCGCCAGTCAGATTTTATTAAATCGCTCTTTCAATGTGCTCTACCAAGACGAGCATTGGAATTTTGCAGGACTATTGCAATCCTATCAAGTCCTTAATCAAGAATTATCAACAGCAAACAGTCCGTACAATGAGTTGCCCTCTTTGAATTTGACAGGGCAGTACCCCAATCTTTATGGCCCCTTAAGCCTGTCGGCAGCAACGAGTGTCGTGAACTTCACAAAAGAGACGGCTGCTTCATTTAATACGGTTCCTGTGCAAGGCCAACGTTTTAATATCACACCCACGATCAGCCTTCCCTTCACTGAATCATATGGCTACTTTACGCCGAGCCTGAGCCTCAGCAATACAGATTATGCCCTCAACAATACGATACAAAATGGATTCTTACAGTCTTCTCCTTCCGCAACCATCCCCATTGTGAATGTGGATACAAGTGCCTACCTTGATCGCAGTTTTTCAATGGATGGTCAAAGTGGTTGGTCGCAAACCATTTCACCGCGTTTGTTTTATTTGTACGTCCCCACGGTCAATCAAAACAATATTCCCATCTTTGATACCACGATTATTCCTTTTAGTTACAGCCAATTGTTCAGCTTAAATCGTTTTAGTGGTCTCGATCGAATTGGCAATGCAAACCAAGTTTCCTACGCCTTGTCCACCAGTATCAGCAATCCGAAAGGGGAGCAGATTGTGGGGGCAGGACTGGGGCAAAGTGTGTATTTTCAAAACCGCAGCACCTCGCTTTGTCAAAACCAACCAGGGCAACCGCCCTGCGTCCAAACTGAAAACCCAACGTATAATCAACGCGTTTCAGATTTGGCAGGCTACTTGACTTACAGCATCAACACAGCGTGGTCCTTGAATGCCAACGCAACTTACAACATGATGAATCCCAATTTGGATTCGCAGGAATATTTTTTGTCCTATGTTCCCAGCACCAGCAATCTTTTCAATATTGGCTTTCAAGAAAACCGCCAAAATTATAGCCTATTGAGCACACAGCAAATTTTAGCGGGGACCCCACCCCCAGTGTCGAGTTTGGCAAGTACCTCCTTTATCTGGGGCTTCACCCCATCATGGGCCTTGATTGGCGATTTGAATTACTCCATTCAAAACAATGGCATGGTCTCTGATTTTGGCGGCTTGCAATATAGTGCGTGCTGTTTTGCCATCCGTGTAATGGCTTATCGATATGTCGTGAACAACAACCCTAACACTCCGAATATGATGACGGGACAGATGGACACCGTTTACATGGTGCAATTCCTATTAAAAGGCTTGGGCAGCACCAGTGGACAAAGCAACGCGCTCCTTGCTACTATGCCGGGCTACCATGGACAACTTGGATTTTGATCGATGAAAGTATTTTTGACGCTGTTGTTTGCCTGTTTGCTTGTCAGCGCAGAATGCTGTTTTGCGGGGGATGAGGCCTCTCCCCCTCCCTTCAATACCATTGCCGCTGTTGTGAATAATGATGTAGTCACTACTCAAGAGCTGAGTGATGCCACCACCCAAGCGGTGGCCCAAGCCAAAGCCCAGGGCCTCACCTTGCCAGACATGCAAACCATCGAGCGCCAAGTGCTGCAAGGATTAATCATGCAGAAAATTGCCTTGCAACTCGCTAAATTAAACAACATTACGGTGTCAGACGACCAAGTGAACGCCGCCATTGCCAATATTGCAGCCCAAAATCATTTGAGTGTGGATGCGCTTTACAGCAAATTGGCAGGCCAAGGGGCAGACGCCGCCGTCTATCAAAAAACCATTCGCACCCAACTGATTGTCCAACAATTAGAGCAACAGGCGGTTGCAGGGTCGATTATCATCACCTCCAGCCAAATCGACAATTATCTTGCGAATGAAGCCCGTTATGCCAATGGCAATACAGAGTATGATGTCGGACACATCTTGATTGCGCTTCCTCAGAATCCAAGTGCGGCTGATTATGTCATCCTGAAGGCTAAGGCGAATAAGGTGTTGCAAAAAATAAAAGACGGTTTGGCCTTCAGTCAGGCCGCCATGACCTATTCTGATGCGGGGGATGCGCTTTCCGGTGGGGACTTAGGCTACAAACTTTTAAGCCAACTGCCCACAGCCTTTGTGGAGCCCGTCAGCACTATGGTCGTGGGGAATGTCGTGGGGCCGATTACAACAGACACGGGCTACAACATTATCACCTTGCTCGGTAAAAAAGGCGGAGGGGACACTTCTGATACGCATTATGTGACGGAATACCATGTGGAAGCCATTTTGATTAAAACAAGCCCTTTGATGAACGATCAGCAAGTGCAGGCTGAAATGCAACGTTTGCAAACCGATTTACAGAATGATGTGCCTTTTGCAAAACTGGCAGAGGCCAATTCGCAAGACTATTTCACTTCACAAAATGGCGGCGACATGGGCTGGGTCAATCCCGTGAAGCTGAATCCCGCTTTGGCGGCCTACGTTCAAAATACACCTGTTGGCACCTTGAGCAACCCCTTCAGAACTTCAGACGGTTGGTACCTTATTCAAGTCTTGGGAACGCGTCAGGTGAATGACACCAATGCCTATTTGAGAGAACGTGCGCAGCAAGCGCTCTTTATGCAAAAAGCGAATGAGGCCTTGATGGCCTGGCAAGCGCAAATTAAAGGTGCGTCTTATATCAAAATTTTAGATCCCACCCTGGCGTTACCCGATGCAACATCAGGCTCGTAAACGCTTCGGGCAAAATTTTTTAGAAGACGCCTCAGTCATCGATCACATTGTTGAAGTCATCGCCCCAGAAAGACGCCTTCATCTTCTCGAAATTGGCCCTGGCCGTGGTGCTTTGACTTATCCCTTAATGGCTCGTTCAAAAGATTTCTCTGTCATCGAGATCGACCGTGATTTGGCTGCTGTCTTACGGACCCGTGAGAGCCCTACATTTCACGTGATAGAAGGCAATGTTCTCCACATCGACTTGCACCACTTTCCCACCCCTTTAACCGTGGTGGGAAATTTACCTTACAACATCAGCACCCCTCTCATTTTTCACCTCTTCCAGTACAAAACTCAAATTGATGAAATGATTTTTATGCTTCAAAAAGAAGTGGTCGAGCGCATGGCCGCACAAGCTTCTTGCAAAGAATATGGTCGTTTGTCTGTGATGACCCAGTATTTTTGTGAAGTAGAGCCCCTATTTTTGGTGCCTCCTGATGCTTTTTCCCCTGCCCCGAAAGTAGATTCAATGTTGGTGTCATTACGCCCATGGAAAATTTCCCCTTATCCTGCTCTGTCCGAAGAGGAGTTCGGTCGCTTTGCCGAAGTCGTCCAACTCGCCTTCAACCAACGCCGAAAAACCCTCAAAAATGCCTTGTCCACTTTAAAAATGAAGCTTGGAGAACCCTTCGCTCATCAGCGTGCGGAAGAGCTGTCAGTGGTGGATTTTATTGCTTTGGCTTTGATTAAATAAGCACTGGCATCCTGGGGCAGATTCATGCTGCTGAATCCATTTCTACTATAACAGCCCCGCCGCCGCCCATTGCTGCTGCAACAGGCCGTGTCGATGCAGCCCCAATGAGCGCTTGAACATCAGCTCTACATGCCAGCGCAGCAAAGGCTTCATAGAAAAGACGCCAGTCAGGGTGGGGGCCACGTACTTGTTCAGGCATGTAGGTCACATTTGTCGTCGGATGGCGAGCCCATGGATTAGTGTCATGA
>CAYGFJ010000067.1:3978-7370 GCA_964349115.1 uncultured Francisellaceae bacterium | reverse complement strand
GGGGGTTGGCTTTTTTTATCTTGCTTTAAATATAAATAAAAAATATAATTCACCTTTGATGTTGTGATGGGAGATGAGCATGGCGCAGGGATTAGCCACTGAAGCGACGGCAATCGTGGGGGGAGTGCCCCCGCAAAAACACCGCAGGAGAACTTGCCCGCAGGACATGCGACATGGGGCATCGCTGTGGGCAGTGCCTGTTGCGTCGAATGCCATTCTGGTGACGGGATTGCCGGTTGCATTGATGGGGGTTTTGTGGCGAAATCTGCCACGGGATATGGCGCTTGCATTGGGGCCGCGTGAAATTTTTACGGGGCTCAGCGCCGCGGGAATGGCGACGGCTGCATTGGTTTTAGTTGTCAAAAAGGCATCCTCAATTTCTCCTGAAAAGCGCAATGCCGCGATGTTGAATTTGTATGTTGTGGAATTGATTTTGGGCGCCATGAGTGCGTACCAAGGGGTGTCTCTTTCTATTGCAAATCGTGCGCTGCATCTTGCGATCACAGAGGGGCGGGTGCTTGTCGTTTCTGGCGCCTCTCTCGCTTTGGGAGTGATCACGGGTTTGTTTTTTCCTTCTTTGAGACGTCTGGCCCCTTTGGTGGCAGCAGCTGCCCAGGACGTTGAGCGGAAAGTGAAAAAAGTGGTGAATGGCGATCAAGCCAGCATTGATCTTGCGCATCGATCGATTACTGACTCATTTATGCAATATGTATCCACCACAGGCGTGGGCTGTCGTCGCGTTAAATCGGGCAAACCTCGTGCGCCAGGAAAATCATCGCGTATGGAGGAGCTGCAAAAAGTACTGCTCCCCACTTTGAATGGTGTTTTGGTGTATAACAATATCAAAACTTTGATGGATGCCATGAGCTTGACCCTGGGACGTGTTTTGCCAGGCCAAAGCCCTGCATTTTTTGTTGTGGCTTTGACTCTCCTGGGTCAGGTGGGCATTGAATGGGAGGGGGTGAAAGAAATCCCTTGGCTCTTGCGAGCGATGCTTCGTCGATCTGATGAGTTGAGCAATGCTTTGCAAGGGACGATTCAGACGTTTTATGCCCTCAATATTCTGGTGCTCACGCCTCTGTTGTGGAGGAATCCTGATTTACTTCAAACCTTGTCGGACAATTTGGAAACCCGGGATCAGGCAGTTTCGTCAGACGCCATCATGGCTTTAAGCATCATGCTGGCTGTTTCAGTATTGCCTGGCTTTGCCGTGGGCCTCACTCATCATTTGTTATCTGCATTGAATACGGGCTTGAGCACCAAAGTGCCTGATTTGTTTGGTCGTATGCGGGATTGGTTGAGGCGGAAAGATGCAGAAGTGGATGTGCGTGGCGGGGTGGTGACGATTGCTGATTTGGCGCGTGTTGCACAGGTCAGTCACCGCCGTCTTAGCGCAATTCGGCGGGACAGTCAGGTGACCGTCAGTAGTTTAGGTGGGGGTGCATCAGATCGCTCTTTGCCTGTGCCCGATGAAACTTGGACAAGCAACCCTTTGCAGACAGCATTGACGAACTTTCTTCGTGCGTCAACACCGGTCGGTGTTGATGAGGCTGGCTTGGCAATTGTCTCTCAGTTGATGGATCATCCTGATGTAGATGAAGAAGCGCTGGCAACCTTTGTGAAACAGGCTTCTGAACGAGGTCGAAGTAATACAGTGGTTGTCTGGAATCCCTTGGGGTCTGGTGGGTTGCCTGATTATGGAACTGGAACGTCCCCTGCAGCAGCAGCTTTGGATGCATTAGGCCCTGCGGGCGCTGTTGCTACGCTAGCGCCAGAAAAAAAATGGGCATGGCTCACACCTCGGGTGGCGTTTTTTTTAACAGGAACAGCGCTGATGCTCTGGCGTGGCATTGAATGTGCAGGCGACAGCGGATGTGATTGGAAGGCGGATGCGCGGGGGGTGGTCGCGATGAGTGAGGGCATGTCAGGCCGTCGGCAGTTGGCGCAAGGTGCTGATCAACAGGAGTCCGGGGTGGATTTATGGAGCTGGCTTATGATGATTGTAATGATGCTTGCTGTTTTGCCGCCGGCGGCGAGGGCAGCAAGGGAATGTGTAGAAGAATGCTGGAGTACAACGCGCTGTTTTGGCTTGTCAAGCAATAACGATTCTAAACGAGGTAGCGCACTGGAATCTGTATAATATTAGGGGCAAGAGCCAAGAGACTGTCTGCCTGGTTAATCACGAGACCTAAAGGGCAGTGCTCATCAGCCATAAAGGCTTTTAATGAAGCGAGATGCCGTTGTGTGACGGTGTGACCCAGTTTGATTTCAATGGGTAAGCAGGGGAAGGGGCCCTCTAAAACGAGATCTACTTCAGCGCCATGTTTGGTACGATAGTATCGAGGCTGCCAATTGACAATGGATAAGGTGTCCATATGTTTCAACACATTTTCGATGACAAAAGATTCAAACAAATGGCCGACATGAGGGTGATTTAAAAGATCATCCAGTGTGGAAATCCGCAGTAAATAATTGAGCAAACCACTGTCTCGAAAGTGTCCTTTTGGCATCTTCGTCACTTGTTTTAAAGGGCTGGCATCAAAGCTCGAGATGGATCGCCACAAAAACGTGCCTTCAGCAATTTGTAAGTAGTCTTTGATGGTGGGTTCGCTCACTTCAATGCTGCGAGCCAGCTCGCTTTTGTTTAAAATTGTCCCGGACAGGCGAGCCAAAATGCTTAGAAAACGCTGATAAGCTTGATGATTAAGACGGGGAAATAATTTGGCCACATCGCGAAACAAATACGTTTTTTGATATTCCGCCATCCATAATTGAAAAAAATGAGGATCGTTGGAGAGCACAGGTTCAGGATACCCTCCTTGCAACCAGGTGCGATGTACAGTTTCTGTGGTCATGACTGGGTTGTCCAATTCTAGGAGCTGAGTCGCTGGCAATTTTCCTTCAAAATACTGATAAAATGCAGGAGTGGGTGCGCTAATGATTTCACTTCCCGTTAAGGTAGACAGTTCAACAATGGCCACCCGTCCCGCCAAAGAGTTGCTAACCTGCTGCAGAAGCTCGGGACTGCTCGACCCCGTCAAAATAAAGCGTCCTTTCCATTCGCGCTTTTGATCTATGACGCCACGCAGAATATCAAACACAGGTGGATAAGCTTGGGCTTCGTCAATAATGAGATCATGATCATAATGATTCAAATAAAAACTGGGGTCTTGTTCTTGAAAACGCGCCAAATCCGTTGGGCTGTCCAAGTCCATATATCGCCACGATGGTCGCAGCGCTTTAGCCAGTGTCGTCTTCCCGCACTGTCGAGCCCCCAGAATGACCACTGCAGGAAAGTAGTTTAAAAGATGATTGATTTTATCGAATGCTTCTCGTTTCACCGGTAAATCCTAAACTCTGTGTTTCAAATTTACCGGTATAATACCCCATTG
>CAYGFJ010000067.1:0-3878 GCA_964349115.1 uncultured Francisellaceae bacterium | reverse complement strand
TCACCGGTAAATCCTAAACTCTGTGTTTCAAATTTACCGGTATAATACCCCATTGCAGGGTTTTATCAAAACAGCGTGGACAATTGAGTTTGAAGTTGGCTGATGGTGGTTAAAAGATCATTGACCTCAGTGCTGGAGTAGAAACTGGGTGGTGAAACCAAGGTGTTGAACTGGGTGAGCCAGGCGGTTTGGGCCGGGTCAGCGATGGTGTAAGTGGTGATGGCTGTTTTAAGCTGGGCCAAAGTGGCAGTGGGGTCTTGGGCAGTAGTGAGTTGCCACTCGGTTTCTTGAATCAATACATTAATGTTGCGGACGGCATCGAAGCGGGCAACATTGGTGACCAAGTCAGCGCCGATGGCGTTGTTGCTGCGGATCACCAAAAGCGGGCGGATTTGGCTCCAGAGTTTTTGCCAAAAATTTTGCCCGCTGATCACTGGGCTTGCTACGGTTTGATTGGGCGAGACAGCAGGGACAAAATTTAAAGTGGAGACACTGGTTTTCAAGGCTTCAAGCGTATTCAAGGCAGTTTGCGTGCCGAGATTGGGCAGGGCGTCGACGCGCCCATTCAGCTGAACAGTCAAGGCATTGATTGATGCGTCAGACAGGCTGTCTAAGACAGCTGTCACAGCAGTGACGCTGTTGATTAACAAAGGCTTGGGGGCATTTTGTAAAAGCAAAGCTTGCAGATGGGTCAGCATGGTGGTGCTGGCGAGCGCCTTGACTTCTTTTACCGTCGAGGCGGTTTGATTCAAATTGGAAAGGGCCGTGTTGAAATTGGTTTGAGACTGGGTTAGATTGACCAGCTCTTGGCTCATCACCTGATCCAACACCCGCTGACGATGCAGCTGAGTTGCCAAAACAGTAATGAGAATCAGGCAGGCGCCAGAGAGGCAAAAGGCGACGAGGGCCAGTTTAGATTTTACGACCAATTGATCCGTCCTTTTTTGGGGCGATTGAAGATGTTGTGATGTTTTGAAACTTCTTTGATTTGAGAAGGAGAGTGTTCGGGGTGCGCAGCATCAAAGGCCTGCAAGAAGAGATCGGCTTCACTGACATACGCGCGATTTTTGCGATCAAAACAATACAAGATGCGGGAAAACCATTTCATAGAAATCAGGCCGGCTTTTTCAAACGATAAGACTTGATATGGTGGGCAAATTGGTAGAGTTTGTCAATTCCGGTTTTCTCTGCTTCACGACACCAAATTTGAAAGGCTTCCAGCAACTCTTTGTTGGATGAGCTGGTTTTGGACCAGATTTCTGCAAGACGGTCGCGGTAGCTGCACACCACTTGAAGATCGTGGGCGTCTTTGATTGAGGCTGCAATCGCTTCGTGTTCAGCGGCTTTCAGCAAGACGGGGTTGCGCATGATGAGGCGTTTTAATTTCATCGAAAAGGGGTTGTTGCCATTGGGCTGGGCTTGGCTTGTGCGTTTGAAAATGGGGCTGATCACCTTTTTGGTGTAGTCCGAAAACACAGCCACTTTGTTGTTGACGATGGCCTCGATGGCGGCTAAGTCGATTTTGTCAGACAGTGAACCCACTTTGCACACTTTTGGGGGCAAGCGTTTGGGGGTGGCGAGACCAAAGTAAGACAAGGTTTTGATGTACATCCAGCCAATGTCAAATTCCCACCAGTGAACTGATAGTTTTGCAGAATTGCCATAAGTGTGATGGTTGTTGTGAAGCTCTTCACCGCAGACCAAAATGCCGATGGGCATAATGTTGCGCGCGGCATCAGGACATTCAAAATTGCGGTATCCCAGATAATGCCCAACGCCGTTGATGATGCCTGCGGCAAAGAAAGGCGTCCAGATCATTTGAATGCCCCAGACGATCAAGCCGGGGACACCCAAAAGCAACAGGTCAATCAACAGCATCAAAACCACGCCTTGTTTCCCACGCATAAAAGGCGTGGCGTAGACATGTTGCTCCATAAAATCATCGGGGCAACCTTTGCCATAGCGCTCCAAAGTTTCAGGGTCTTTCTTGGCGTAACGATACAGTTCTCCCCCTTCAAGCAGGACGGTCCAGATGCCTTCAATGACAGGGCTGTGAGGGTCTTCAATGGTTTCGCAACGTGCGTGGTGTTTGCGATGAACCGCCACCCATTCTTTTGTTTTCATGCCCGTGGTGAGCCAGAGCCAAAATCGGAAAAAATGAGCAACCGAAGGATGCAAATCCAACGCCCGGTGTGCTTGAGCCCGATGGAGATAAATCGTGATGCAAATCATGGTCATGTGGGTGACTGCCAAGGTATATAAAACGTAACCCCACCAAGGTAAATTGAAGAGTCCGAAGAAGTTCATAGCAAGATGCTCCATGGTTAAAATAATGCGTGGACTCTACCATTTTTGAGGGTTTGGTGCAAACTTTAAAATAAGCGGTATAATCCTCAATGGGTAACAAAATGCATATCTAATAAGGATGGACTCGACGATGCACAGACAAATCATATTAGACACTGAAACCACAGGCTTGTCGCCGAACAAAGGCGATCGACTGATTGAGCTTGGGTGTTTGGAACTGGTGAATCGCCGCCCCACAGGACGAACTTTACATTTTTACTTTAATCCAGACCGGGCAGTTCCAGTAGAGGCATTCAAGGTTCATGGCTTGTCGAATGAATTTTTGGAGAATAAACCACGCTTTCATGAAAAGGCGGAGGACATCATGGCCTTCATCAAAGGCGCAGAGCTGGTGATTCATAATGCCGAGTTTGACCTGGGGTTTTTGAATGCAGAGCTCTCTTATCTGCGGCAAGAACCGTATGGTCGCATTGAAGACCACTGCAGCATTTTAGACACGCTGTCCATGGCTCGGAAAATGCATCCAGGTCAGCGTAATTCGCTGGATGCACTGTGTAAACGCTACCAAATCAAAAACGCCCATCGTCAACTCCACGGCGCTTTGTTGGATGCTGAGCTCTTGGCCCAGGTGTATTTGCTGATGACCGGCGGTCAGGAGGCCTTGTTTGTGACTGAGGTGACCACCCATGAAACAATAACACAGACCATTACTGCCTTGAACAAAAAAATTGTGCAATTACGTCTCTGCAGCGCAGACCCCAATGAACTTTCCACTCACGAGGCCTATTTGTCGAAATTAAAAGCTTAACTCTGCGAGTAAGGCTTCATCACCTCTGCGTATTCATCAGGTGTCAAACGATACCACATTTGAGTTCGGCCAATAATTGGCAATCCAATATACCCATGCACCTTTAAACCCTGGCCATTGTTGATGGGAATCAACATGGCATGGTATACATGCCCTGAATCAGGATCTAAAATCTTTCCACCCGCATAGGCATTGTCTCGGGTATTAAACGTCATCCCCCACAGAATTTGCATCCCCGTAACCGGCTGATTGGTAAAAGGACTGGGGCATTTGGTGCAAAGATCATGAGGCGCGACACCATTCACGGGGTACCCTCCCATCACTGTCCCAGTAGTGACTTGATTGGTCGTTACAATGTGCACAACCGCTTTATTTTGACCTGTTGAGTCATCCACTGTTCGCCAATATCCATCAATGCTGTTCACAGAGTTGGCGTAACCCACACACCCACACAAAAAAAGAGATAACAATGCTTTGATCATTTCTCCAAGATCTCCATTTCTTTTTTGATCCACTCATACACTTCATTATTGAGAACCTCTGCCGTTTTGCCTTCACTCGGAATGGGTTTCCCAATGACAACGGTAATCAGCCCAGGCGTTTTGAAAAAGCTGTTCCGCGTCCAGCAACTTCCAGAGTTGTGTGCCACAGGCACTACCGGAACACCAGCATCCAACGCCAACATCACCGCCGTTCTGTGAAATTTTGGGTGGGCCCGAGGTGGCACACGCGTGCCTTCTGGGAAAATCATAATCGACAAGCC
>CAYGFJ010000066.1:0-7482 GCA_964349115.1 uncultured Francisellaceae bacterium | reverse complement strand
GCGCTGTCGCGCCAGTATTTTAGAGATTTTGCGGTGAGGGTGTGGGTTGCTTGGTGCGAACTTTGTTCGCTAAGGGGGGATTTCATATCCTCATCCAAATAGCGCCTTCAAATCCAAAATCGCTTTTTGATAATCACCGCCTGGCGTTTTGAAGATGGCATTGCCAGCGACGAAGGTGTCGGCACCGGCGTCAAAGGCGCTTTTGATGGTGGAGACATTGATGCCCCCATCGACTTCCAGGCGGGTTGTGGCACCGGCGTCATCAATCATAGCGCGAAGGCGTTCAATCTTTTTTAATGAGGAAGGGATGAAGCTTTGCCCACCAAAACCGGGGTTGACGGACATGACGAGGATGCGGTCGAGCTGGTCGATGACGTGTTCTAAAGTTGTGACGGGCGTGGCGGGATTTAAGGCGAGGCCGGCTTCGCAGCCCAGGCTTTTGATCAATTGCAAAGAGCGATCAATGTGGCGGCTGGCCTCAGGGTGGAAGACAATACAAGTAGCGCCCGCTTTGGCAAATAATTCGATTAAGGCATCGACGGGTTCCACCATCAGGTGAACATCAAGAGGTGCTGTGATGCCGTAACGAACCAGCGCTTCACAAACCAAAGGCCCCACAGTGAGATTGGGTACATAATGCTGGTCCATGACATCGACGTGAATGCGGTCCGCGCCGGCTGTGATGACGCGGGCAACCTCTTCACCCAAAATGGCAAAATTGGCGGATAAAATGGAAGGGCAAATCCAGGGGGTGTTTTTCATGACAGGGCATCCTCTTCTAGCTGGGCATGATGTTTTTTCTCTAAAGTGATTTTTACCATAAAACCGCCCCCAGGACGATTGGAGAATTCAACTGTTGCATGATGGATTTCAGCAATTTTCTTTACAATGGCAAGCCCTAAACCTGAGCCGCCGGTCTCGCTGGAGCGCGATTGATCCACACGAAAATAGGGGATGGCCAAAAGATGCAAAAACTGTTCTGGAACGCCAGGGCCATTGTCTTCGCAGAGAATTTCTAGGGTTCTCTTTTTGGGTTGGGTGATGATGATGTCACATTCACTTGCGTATTTTTTTGAATTTTCAATAATGTTGGTAATCATGCGGCGAAAGAGCTGGAGCTCAATCTCTGTCGTAAATGCAAAAACATTGGAATTAAAATGCACTCGAAAATCTTCCCTGTTGTAATCCTCAGCCATGCTTTCGATGAGGGAGACCACCTCTGCACGAACACGGCGTACTTTCTCGGGCTCTCTCGCATACTCAAGTGAGCTATTAATGATTTGGTTGACGTCTTCCAGCTTCTTTAAAATGGCATCCGCTTCTTCCTGTTCGTCTAAGAGCGACAGTCGCAAAATTGCTTCAGTGAGTGGCGTTTTGATGTCATGGGCCAGGGCTGTAATCATGATATTTTTCTGTTCATAATACGCTTTGATGTCTTGCTGCAATTTCTGAACCGTTTTGTCCGAGCTGGGGCTCGCTTCCCCCACAATCATGTTCATGATTTCCTGGGGGAGGGAATAACGATAATAGAGCAAAAAAAGAATCCAGATGATTAAGATAAAACACAAATTGGTCGAGAAGATGATAATGTCGATCTGCCAGGTGCGAGAATTGGCATAATGAGCCGGATTCATATGCAAATACAAAAAGTTGTAAATCAAAAACAGGATGGTTTCGATCAAGAGAATGAAGATCGAAATCAAAAACAGATGCTTCATTTTGATGGAGAACTTGGGCATGTTGATGTGTTTTGGAGAAAATAAATCGAAGTATACCATACTGTCGACGTGAGATTTCTGCAGGGATGTCCTGGCATTTTAAATTACAAAATTATTATAAATATGAAATACATTGTTACGCCTGCAAGGCTTGTTGCATCAAGATGATGCCTTCTATTCTTCATTTAAAGATTACAAGCGTTACATAAATTGTATTGTCAATAAGAAAGGGGGGGTTGTATGATACGACAACGAAATGAGTGAATAGGACGTTCAGTGGACCCCAGCAATCCCCCTAGTTTTACCACCTTTGTCATGAATATTTTGAATGAGGACTTTACGCCGATTTTGAATATTGTGACAACAGTGTCCTATCTCATTGGTTTATGTCTGATTATTATAGGGATTTCACGTCTTCACAAACATGGCAGTGGCATGCAACAAATGATGCAAAGAAGTTCCCCCCTGGGAACCGCCATGTATTTCGTGGTGGGCGTCATCATGATCAGCTATATGCCTTATTTACAAATGCTGTCCAACTCTATTTTTGGCTATCAGGTGGAGAAGGCATTAATTCAACCATGTGGTGGTGTCTTGGGGGGAACATTTCAAACTGATAGCATGAACTTTTGCCCCATGACTCTCTATGCTGCAAATCTCATAAACCCGACACAGGCAACGGTGGGCGACGCCATTCAAGACCTGGTCTATGGGCTCATGTTTTTGGTGGGGGTCATTTCATTTATCCGCGGATTGATGCTGCTGATTCGCTTGGGCGAAGGAGGCGGACAAGGCCAGGGGGTGGGCAAAGCCTTTACTTTTATCTTCGCCGGGATTGTCGGCACCAACGTCGATCAATTTTACAGTTTTATGCAAAACATATTGACCAGTAATGCTTCGAGTTGACAAACACTGCAGGAGACGGCTAGATTGTTGCTTAGTTTTAATTTTTAATCGATGTACAACAAAGGAGAAATGCGTGAAAAAGTTAATGAAATGGCTTGTCGCACTGCTGACAATAGGATGCTCTGTCGGTTTGGCATTGGCGGACACGCCTTCTGGTGGCGCTCCTGACCAGAGCATTTCAAATTTGGCCTCGTTCCAAACGATTATCAACAACAATGCGGGGACCATTTACAGTACCACCATTGTCGTCGCAACCTTGGCGGGCTTGATCTTGATTATTAAAGGCTTGGTTCACTTGAAACAAAACTATACGGGCTCCGGCCAAGAAAAGCATTTGAGCAAAGGGGTGGCCAGCTTGATCTTTGGTGTTCTTTTAATCCTGGCCGTGCCCATTTCCCACATGTTAACGGGAACAGTTGATTCCACTGTGTCCTATGACACTAACGCAGGGACTGTCATCTTTACTTCTGTGGGGAATTAGTTGTCAGCAGAGTCACTCATCCGTTTTTAACAAGCTATTTTTACAACACAAAAAGGAGAAAATCATGAAAGTAAGTCATCAAAACAGGGTCCATTGGATGCAATTGATCAAAGGGATCGCGGCGCTTTTTGCGATGAGTTTGTTTGGAGGGGTGGCTTTTGCAACCTCTGACCAGAGCATTTCAAATTTGGGCGCGTTCCAATCGATCATCACGAATAATGCCGGGACCATTTATAGCACCACGATTGTGGTGGCAACATTGGCGGGCTTAATTTTGATTATTAAAGGTTTGGTTCACTTGAAACAAAACTATACAGGCTCAGGTCAAGAAAAACACTTGAGCAAAGGGGTGGCCAGTTTGGTCTTTGGTGTTCTTTTAATCCTGGCCGTGCCCATTTCCCACATGTTAACGGGAACAGTTGATTCCAGTGTGACCTATACCACGGGAGCAGGCAATGTCGACTTTGGTACAGTGAGCGCAGCAGGATAATGTTCACCCTTGGTTTGGCTTTGTGCTAGACTGAGGGCTTCAAGCATTTTGTGAGAGAAGGAAGGCGATGAAACGGCTGTTATGGGTGTGTTTGGCAATGAGTTTGGCGGGATGCGCAGGGAGTGCTGACAAGTCTGCTGCGCCAATGGGTCCTGTCAATCAAGCGGCAGTCAATGCACAGGTACAAACCCAGCTGCAACAGGCTGCGGATTCCACGCAAGCCTCTCTGCAAGAATTGGCAGCCATTGAAAAATTACAATATCAAAACAATATTTCCATCCCACTGCAGGATGTGAATGATCCTGCGTTAAACCAAATGGTGTCCTTGAAGTGGTATGGGCCCATTGAGCCTTTGTTGGCAGAGATTGCCTCGATGTCAGGCTATCAGTTGCAAGTGTCTGGCAAACCGCCCAGTCTTCCAATTTTGGTCAATATCGACACCACCAGCACTTCATCTTCCGCTATCAACATTATCCGCAATGCGGATTTGCAGGCCGGCCTCAAAGTGGCTATGCTCATTTTTCCCACCCAGAAAATTATCAGCTTGAGGTATGAGGGATCATGATAGGGACGCCGAGCCTGCCTCCCAACTATACTTTAGGTGATCTTGAAAACTTAAATAATAACTCAGCCTACTACGATCATCAGGTGTCAGACACGGATATCCGTGAACAGGCATTGCAAGAAGCAGCGCAAGCATTGGGAATGCAAGCGGGCTTGAATTATGAATCTACTCAAATTGATGCCATTTTGCGAAATAATGCGGAAAAACTTGACCAAATTTTTGATTTCAACCAAGTGATGTATCAAGACAATGTGATGCCGCCTGTTATCACTAAGGCCAGTAACTTAGTCAATATCAACCCCACAGGCGACACCATTCGCATCGCTGGACAAACTTACAACATCATTACCCCTGCAAAATTTGTGACCGCGCCACCGACTTGGCGTGATTATCTGTGGCAATCTTATCCACAGGCTGCGCTGCCTGACAAAAGTGTCTTGCCTGAAAATAGTCAAGAGCAGGCGTTTTGGCGCGTCAATCTCTTGCAAGGTTGGAATCAAGGCATCAATCAAGCCATTGCCATTTTTGGCATTAATCTCAATGTGTTGGTGCGCGATTTTAATGGCATGCTCTTGTATAAACAGATGTTGGTTCAAAACAAAGTGAGCCCGTACTATGTCAATCGCACAGAGCAAGGCATTACGGGCAATGCCCATCATATGGTGATTGATGACCAAACCATGCAAATTACCACCCAACCTCAATTGCTCTATCAAAGCCAGCGTTGGGATGCAACCCCAGTTGCCACGGCGCCTGCGTCAAAGCCAGTGCCGCCTCCTGCTGCAACTTCTGTCACTCCTCCTACTCTCGAAGATGCGTTAGATAAGGCGGTTGAGTCCAATGAACTTTCCAAATGAGCCCAATTATTTCGTCGCCCAGCATTTCGATCGATTGCTTTTGTTTTGCTGCGAAAACAAAGCCTCCGACATCACCTTGCAAACAGGGGAAGTCATTTTTGCCGAAATCCATGGTCGCCAATCCAGGATCACCCAGCGGAAATTGGCGCTGCAAGAGCTCTCTGATTTAGTTAAACATGTTTATGGTCCCAATGCGACAGCCATGATTTTTTCAGGTCATGACATCGACACCCATTACCGCATCAAGCTGAACAAAGATGTGGAGTATCGTTTCAGGGTGAATATTACCGCTTGTTATTTTGACAGCTATCAAGGCATGCAAATGACCATGCGGGTGATCTCGAGTGAACCCCCAAAGTTGTCAGACTTAGGCATTGAGCCTGAATTGGCCCCCTACTTAAGAATGTCGCAGGGGATTGGCATTATCAGTGGTGCCACCGGTTCGGGAAAAAGTACTTTACTGGCATCCATCTTGGCAGACATGTGTTCTCAACCTGATGCCAACTTGAAAGTTTTGACCTATGAAGCGCCGATTGAATATGTTTACGATAAAGTGAATATGCCCACAAGCTTTGTCTCTCAAATCGAAATCCCTCGCAATCTCCCGAGTTTTGCAGCAGGTGTGCGAAATGCCTTGCGTCGCAAGCCGGGCTTGATTCTGGTGGGTGAGGCCCGTGATCAGGAAACCATTGCCGCCGTCATTGAAGCTGCATTGACGGGTCACCCCGTTTACAGCACTGTCCACAGCAACGGTGTTGCGGACACTTTGCGTCGGATGGTTACGATTTTCCCCTATGAAGAACGCGATGCCCGTTTGTTTGACTTGCTTGAAACCATTAAAGTCATTATTTGGCAAGCTTTGGTGCCGCGTCCGGATGGTAAGCGGACTGCGGTGCGTGAGTATTTGGTCTTCACAACAGAAGTCCGCGATACCTTGCTTGCAACGCCCATCGATCATATGGTTGCAAAAGTGCGTGAACTCTTGCCCAAGTACGGCCAAGCGCTGTTCACTGATGTGGAAAAGAAGTATAAGGAAAACCTCATCACCGAAGAGACCTATCGACGCTTTTACTTAATGGAGAAAAAGCATGCAGCAAGCTGATATTTATGCCCACTGGCGCGACTCTGCTTTGGTGCCAAAATTTTTTACTGTTGATGCTCGAGCAGCCTTTATCGTCTTCATTTTTATGGTGCGTCCCAGTTGGTATACCTTCAGTGCAGTGCTGGTGGTACTCGCCATCTTAAGCATCCTTAATTACTATCATTTCACCCTCATTGCCTTTGCGCGATTGATGCGAACTTTTTTCGGCGGAACCCGTAAAATCTTGATAAGGCGGCGCTGATGGCGAGACAATACAGGGGGATTACCAAGACTCAAGAGTTTAAAAATGCAGATGCAGTCCGTGATTTGCGTCCCTTCTGGGCACAAGTCAGGGACATGATTCGAGGCCGTATCGGCGCCATGGGGTTTGTCTTGGGCTGTGCGGGTGGCATTTTTGTGTTTCCTGTGTTGGCTGATCTTTGGTTTGTGATTGCGCTTTTTATCTTTTGGTACAGCGTGTTTGCATTCATTGAGTTGCCTTACAGACTGCCCGCCTACTCCAATCTGCCTGATCGCAACGATCCCAAAGCGGGCAGCACAGCCCCTGGCCCCGCAGCAGGAATCTACTTTTTTGGCAATGACGCAATCACGCGGGAACAACTGTGGTTTAGCAACAGTGATATGCGAACCCATGCCCTCATTTTTGGCTCGACCGGAAGTGGTAAAACCGAAGCCTTAGTCTCAGTTGCCTTCAATGCCTTGGTGCAAGGCAGTGGTTTTATTTATGTGGACGGCAAAGGAGATAACTCACTGTTTGCCAAAATTTTCTCCATGGTACGCTCCATGGGCCGTGAAGATGACCTTCTCCTCGTCAACTTCATGACAGGCGCAGCTGATATTATTGGCCCACAAGAACGCGTCTTATCCAACACCATGAATCCTTTTGCAGCCGGCTCATCCAGCATGTTGTCTCAGCTGATTATCAGCCTGATGGATTCTGGCAGTTCAGGCAGCTCTGACGGTGATATGTGGAAAGGCCGGGCCATTTCTTTCGTTGAAGCCCTGATGCGGCCCTTGGTTTGGATGCGCGATCAAGGCTATTTGTTGCTGGAAGCCGGCCTCATTCGGAAATATTTTACCCTGGATGTTTTGGAAGAAATGCTTTATGACAGAAAAGTCATCGATCAAAACAACAATGTGACCATCATGCCCGAACCCCTGCCGTTCGAAGTGCGCGACCCTATTGAAAACTATCTCGCCACCTTGCCTGGCTATCAAAAAGCAGAAAAAGGAAAACAGAGCGGCAAAGTCTATGAGCAACATGGGTACATCACCATGCAATTGACCCGGATTTTCGGTTCCTTGGCGGACGTGTATGCGCATATCATCCGGACCAATTTGGCCGAAGTCGACTTTCACGATG
>CAYGFJ010000065.1:0-7487 GCA_964349115.1 uncultured Francisellaceae bacterium | reverse complement strand
GTATGGTCTATGTGGGTAATCTTATTTCGGCCCTTGAGACTTGTCTTTTGAATCCCAAAGCCAGCAATCAAACTTTTGTAGTGACGGATCAACAGGATTTAAGTACCACCGATTTAATCAAAAAAATAGCCTACGCGATGAATAAGCGCTTGTGGCTTTTTCCAATCCCTCATTGTCTTATAAAATTAGCCTCTCAAAAGGTAAAAATGCTGGATCAACTCTGGGGAAATCTACAGGTAGACGCCTCATTGATTACAAAAGAGTTAGGTTGGAAACCGCCTTATACGCCCGATCAAGGAATCACTGATATGGTAAAGTCATGATCCTAAAACGAGGTTTTGATCTTGCTTTAGCAAGCATTTTAAGTCTTCTCTTTTTGCTCCCCATGATCATGATTGCCGCATGGGTCAGGCTCAGCTCAAAGGGGCCCGCCCTCTACTGGTCAGATCGAGTCGGAAAAAATAATCGCATCTTCAAAATGCCTAAATTTAGAAGCATGTCGATCCATACGCCTGTCGTGGCCACTCATTTACTGACCGACTCTGAAAACCACATCACCGCTGTCGGAAAATTTTTGCGTAAAACCAGCTTGGATGAATTGCCTCAACTTTACTCTGTTCTGCTTGGGCACATGAGTTTCGTAGGCCCACGCCCTGCGTTGTTCAACCAATATGATCTCATTGAACTACGCACAAACTATAAGATACAATCGCTGCTTCCTGGGATAACAGGCTGGGCACAAATCAATGGTCGGGATGAATTAGACAACGAAAAAAAAGTAAAGTTTGACCTGGATTATAAAAACCGCCAATCCTTTTTTTTCGATGGATATATTATTTTTAAAACCATAACAAAGGTGCTTTGCCGTGAAGGAATTGATCACTAATTACATTAATATTTGGGGCAATCGCATCATTGCTTTTGGCGCAGACTTTTTATCAGTCTGGTGCGCCTGGTTTCTTGCCTTTTGGTTTCGTTTTAATTTAGGGTCTTTTCCTCATACTATTTGGCCTTCATATTGGCATTTTTTCATCATTCTCTTACCCATCCAGACATTCTGTTTTTGGCTTTTTGGCCTTTATCGTGGTGTTTGGCGTTTTGCATCTATTCCCGATTTAGTCCGCATTACCAAAGCAGTCACATCAAGCACCCTCTGCCTGGTGCTTGTATTGTTCCTGTTTCAAGAACCTTATCCTCTACCGCGATCCGTCCCTGTTTTATATTTAATCTTCTTAATCATTCTGATGGGTTTCTCGCGCATGAGTTATCGTTTTTTTAAAACCTACCACGGCATGAATGAAGCGAAACGTGTATTGATTATTGGCGCTGGAGGTGCCGGAGAGGGCCTGGCTCGCGATCTCTTACGCCATGCAACGCAACGCTATAAACCCGTGTGTTTTCTGGATGACCATCCTACTAAACAAGGACGAGAACTTCATGGAATTCGCGTGCTGGGAAAAATTGATCAGCTTGAGGCCTTGAGTCAGAAACATCGGATTGAACACATCTTTATCGCCATTCCCTCCTTGTCTTCTAAAGACATGCGTCGCATTGTCGATTTATGTCAGAAAATAGACCGCCCCTTTTCAACCCTCCCCAATTTCAATGAACTCACTTCTTCACAGGTTCATTTAGGTCATATTCGGCAAGTCTCCGTTGAGGATTTAATTGGTCGTGAAGAAGTTCATATTGATACAGCAAAAATTAATGATTTTTTAAATGGCCAAGTGGTTTTGGTCACCGGAGGGGGCGGATCCATTGGCAGCGAACTGTGTCGGCAAATTGCTCGTTTTGCACCTAAAAAATTGATTGTCCTTGATCATTCTGAGTTCAATCTCTATCAAATTGACCAAGACTTACGAAACTCTACCAACCAGGTCCGTTATGAGATTTGCTTAGGCTCCATTGTGGATCCTCTCTTTATGGAAAAAGTGTTTGAAATGCATCATCCCCAAGTCGTCTTTCATGCTGCTGCATACAAACACGTTCCTTTATTGGAAGACCAGGTTTCTGTTGCCATTCGAAATAATATCTTAGGGACCAAAATTGTAGCCAATTTAGCGGTAAAATATGAGATGAGTCATTTCATCTTAATTTCAACAGACAAAGCTGTAAACCCCACCAATGTGATGGGCGCGACCAAGCGTAGTGCTGAATTTTACTGTAATGCTCTGCAACAAGAAAGTTCAAAAACCCACTTCATTGTCGTTCGCTTTGGAAATGTTTTAAATTCGGCGGGCAGTGTCCTGCCCCTTTTTCGTAAACAAATTGAAAAAGGTGGACCCATCACCATTACGCATCCTGAAATCACGCGTTATTTTATGACGATTCCCGAGGCCTGTCGCCTCATCCTTCAAGCAGGGAGTCTTGGGGAGGGCGGTGAAATTTTTATATTGGACATGGGTGAACCCATTAAAATTCAATATATTGCTGAACGACTGATTCAATTTTCAGGAAAAGAAGTGGGTCTAGATATTGAAATAGTCTATACAGGCCTGCGTCCCGGTGAAAAACTCTTTGAAGAATTGTTTTATGCTCACGAAACTTTATCCCCCACAGCACATGAAAAAATTATGCGCTCTACAACCCAACTGAATACGCATGCACTGAAAGATAAAATAAAAAATCTGACTGACACTTTTCACTCACTCTCAGACAAAGAGATCATAAAACTACTCAAAGAAATTGTACCTGAATATCAAGGATAATCATGCTAAAGCCCAATAATCTCGTTGATGTCATTGCCCCCTCAGGGTCTTTTGATGAAAGCTTTTTAGAGAGAGCGACGACCTATTTGGAAGCGAAGGGGCTGCGAGTTCGAATTCCCAAACATATTTTAGGGGAAGATTTATTTTCAGCGAATACCGATGCAATGCGAGGAGCACAGTTAAAAACAGCTTTGCTTGTGCCGGATAGCCGGTTTGTTTGGGCCGTTCGTGGAGGATATGGAGCAACGCGGATTTTGCCGGTGTTGAAGGAGCTGCCAATTCCGGCGCTTCAAAAGACTTTGATGGGGTTTAGTGATGTGACGGCCCTTCATCTTTTTTTAACACAAAAATGGGGATGGAATACCGTGCATGGACCCAGCCTAATGCAAATGGTGGACCACAAAATCGATTTCGCATCACATGCGGCAACTGAAGCTTTGCTGCTTCAAGATCCCCTCAAAATTGACTATGCCATTGAGCCCATGAATGCATCCGCCAAAGTGAATTCTGTGAATTCAGGACTTGTCACTGGCGGCAATTTAAAATTGGTGGAATCAAGTTTGGCCACGTTTTGGCAAATCGATGCCCATGACAAAATTCTAATTTTGGAAGAAGTGAATGAACAGGGGTATCGAATTGATCGCAGTCTCACTCACCTAGAACAAGCAGGCGTCTTTCAGTCAATCCGCGCACTGATTTTGGGGGACTTTACCTTGGAAGAAAACCCTGTAGAAGAAGCAAAAATTGAGACCACCCTGGCCCGTTTCAGTGCTGCACAACGCTTTCCTATTTTCAGAATGCGGGGTACAGGGCATGGGCGAGAAAACTTCCCGTGGGTCTACGGCCCTGGCAAAATTAACAACCACCGTTTTCAGCAAAAAGGGCAATAAGACCTAAAAACATCACCTTCTGATCAACGTCCGCAACCCCCAGAGCCACTAGAAGCGGCTGCCCCAGGCAGTGCAACGCCATGACGATCAAGAAAGGCTAAGGATGCACGAATAGCATTTTCAAGGTCTATGTCTTCTTGCTTTGCAAGAGCAGCTTCTCGAGCATGCCTACTTCTTTCTGGGTCATACCCTCCGGCACCGCCACCGCCTCCGCCTCCGCCGCCCGAACAGACTGCTGCAGCGCCACTTGCTGCGCTGCTTACAGCAGAGCTCATATCATCATCAACATCATAATCCTGCCCAGCGCGTGGTGCGCCAGTGTTTTCTACCACGACTGCTCCAGCCAGGCCTGATTGCGTCAAAAACTGCTGAAGCTCAGCCGCTGTACCAGTAAATTCAAAACTATTTGTACTATTTTTATCTGGTCTTAAAAACAGATCAAGCTGAGTTTTATTTGCTGCCATCCCTTTTGCAAACCGCCCTGGAAAATGCTCTACGAGCAGCCCAAAAACAACCCCTTTTTTTGTTTCCGTATCTTCCAATTTACCCCAAAGTCCACGCTGTTCCACGAGCACCTTTGAAACAGCTTTACTGAATATCGCCATCATGAGAAGACTGCTCTGTGTATTATTCAGGTAAGACCGATATTGATCTGCATGTATTGCGTCATGCAACCAAGTGGTCAATTCACTTTCAGTGATCTCTGCTTCACGCAACAAATGACTCCAATCTTCAGCCACCCCCATCGCAGCGGGAGCAATCTCATATTCTTCACCCGCCCCAGAGCCATCACTTCCTGAGGCGCCGCCTCCACAGCCACCGCCTCCGCCGCCTGAACAGGCAGCTGCAGCCCCTTCGATGGGCACAGCCTCAGCAACTCTTAATGCTTTAGCATCCCCTCCCCCTGGCACTCCTGCTAACTCAGCTCTTCTTTTTTTAGGCGCTGCTCCGCGAGCCAAGTCAAAAATAGCTGCTTGCCGCTCTTGATCCTCGTCCATCGCGAGAGAAGCGAGCCCATGTTTCTGAATCGCTTGCATGATTTTTGTTTCTTCTCTGCCTACTTCAGACACACGCTGCAACCTTGACATCATCTCGCTTTTATCCAATTTTAAAATACTCGCAAGACAAATCCAAAATGGAGCGCTTTCCAGGCCTGGAAGTTGTGAAATAAGCTTCTGTCTTGCTTCACCCGGATCAGTCATAGAGATTTCCGCGAATGCCCCCACAATCCCAACACCTGCTGGTGCTGGTGCTGGTGTTACAACTGCTACAGGGACTACCGCAGCAGTGGCTACTCTTCCAACTTCAGCTGCAGCTGCCATGCGCGCTTCTGCTGCCGCAAGTCTTTGCTGACGTTGTTCCTCCCGTCTTCTGTGAACTGCAGCTTCATCTGCAGCGCCAGCCCCAGCTGCCCCCTGAGCACCATTTGCCATCACATTCTCCTTAATAGTTAAATTATAAAAACATGCGCACCATACCAAACTCATCCAGTCATTTCAACAAAATTATTGTTAATTAACTTAAATTCTATTGAAATAATTATTTTCTGTATTATAAATATAGCGATTTTTAAATATAAAACAGAACCCTACTGTATGGTGCACTTACAGAGCTGGTACAGCGTGTATAGGGGTGTAACTTAAGACGAAGTTTGATAGTTAGGCGGTTCCTTCATGATCATGACATCATGAACATGGCTTTCTTTAATACCAGCGCCTGAAATTTTGACAAAGCGCGTTTCTGTTTGCAAAGCGGCTAAGTCGGCAGCACCGGTATACCCCATGCCAGAACGTAAGCCTCCCAACAATTGATGGACAACATTCACGAGCGGGCCACGGTAGGGAACGCGACCTTCGATACCTTCAGGCACCAGTTTGTCACCGGCGGTGCCTTGTTGGAAATAACGCTCTGACGAACCACGGGCCATGGCACCAATCGAACCCATGCCACGATAGACTTTGTAGGAACGTCCTTCAAACAATTCGACTTCGCCAGGAGATTCTTCAGTTCCCGCCAACAGGCTGCCAATCATGACCACATCCGCCCCAGCAGCAATGGCTTTCACGATATCGCCAGAATAGCGAACCCCCCCATCTGCAATCACTTTGACCCCTGCAGCATGGGCGGCTCGAGCGACTTCAGAAATGGCAGTCAATTGGGGGACGCCCACGCCTGCAATCACGCGAGTGGTGCAAATTGAACCCGGCCCAATCCCCACTTTCAAGGCATTCACACCCACATCGATCAACGCACGGGCGGCATCAAAGGTCGCAATATTGCCTGCGATCACGGGAATGCGATGGTGTTTTTTAATATTTCGCACGCAATCAATCACAGCTTGAGAATGGCCATGGGCAGTATCGACAACCAAAACATCCACTCCAGCAGCAATCAAGGCTTCAATGCGCGCCTCATTGTCTGAGCCCACCCCAACGGCTGCCCCCACGCGCAATTGTTCACTTTCATCTTTGCAGGCCAAGGGTTTTTCAATCGCGCGCTGAATATCTTTGACCGTCATTAAGCCCTTTAATTCAAAGCGGTCGTTCACGACCAGTACTTTCTCAATGCGATGTTCGTGCAACAAAGCTTGCACTTCAGCGCGACTCGCCCCTTCCCGAACCGTCACCAACTTCGATTTCTCAGTCATGACTTTCGAAATAGGTTGATTTAAATCAGTGACAAAGCGAATGTCACGGCTGGTCACGATCCCCACCAATTCTTTGCCATCGACCACTGGAACGCCTGAAAAATGATGTTGTTCAATGAGCTTTAATAGTTCTGCAATCGGTAAATTGGGTGGGGCAGTGACGGGATCTTTGATGACGCCACTCTCAAATTTTTTGACCTTCCTGACTTCTCGTGCTTGCAATTCTAAAGGCATATTTTTATGAATAATACCCAGCCCCCCTTCTTGCGCCAAGGCAATGGCCAGTCTTGATTCTGTCACGGTATCCATGGCGGCAGACAACAGGGGGATATTGAGTTGAATGGTGTCAGTGAGAAAGGTATGAATTTTGACTTCTCGCGGCAAAACAATTGAATGTCCTGGCACCAACAGCACATCATCAAACGTCAGCGCTTCACCTATTATTCTGTCCATCATCGTTGTATCTCTATTACATGAATGTGGGCGCTGATTCTACTCAAGTATCGCAAGAGCAACAAGACTATGCTATCATCACAAGCTCGAAAAAAGGGGCCCTTAATGGAAAACTATTTAATACCTTGCTGCACTTATCCCACTGAAATCGTGATGATTGATGATGACAAAAACCTTGGAAAATGGCTGTCACTTGAGCTTTCTGATTGTGCCCGCCCCCGTTCTTTTACCAACCCCCATGAGGCCCTCAACTACCTTTTGAGCAAACCCAGCAACACCTTCTCTGATCGAATTATTGGCAAACAAGATACTTTGAACTTGCACCTCTTGCATACAGAAGCGCTGAATCCTGCCCCTCTTGAAACAGCAGTGATTATTGTTGACTTTGAAATGCCTGAAATGAACGGGCTTGAAGTGTGCCGTGAGTTGATGGACCACCCCGCCAAGAAAATCATTCTGACTGGACAGGCAGATTATTTTATTGGGGTTCAGGCCTTTCATGACCACCTGATCAATCGATTTATTCTGAAAAGCACCAAAAACCTGGGCCGTGTTGTCCGTGAAGCAGTCCAAGAATTGCAGCGTGAATATTTTCAAGATCTGTCTCATTTTGTCTGGGATGAAGTCAGCTTTGAAACCCATCAAAAATTTATGAAAGACGCCTTGTTTGTTCAGTACTTCAGAAAGTTTTTAAAACACAATTACATTGAAGCTTTTTATGTGTGGAAAGATGGCTCACGCTTTTTGTTGCGCGACCACAATCAAGATCTATTTTGGTTTATGATTTAT